>JANQOL010000654.1 GCA_028289675.1 Pirellulaceae bacterium | reverse complement strand
TGTGAGACTGTGCCTAGCGTGGTGGCAGCGGAGACACCGTCTGCGAAACTACCTTCAGCTTCCAATCCTCGATGGGCGTTCCGGCCAGCTTGAGATTGCCGCAGATGTAGTGCAATCTCTGGGTGGCGGGTCCGTTCGGCGAAGTGTCGAAGATGTTCTTCAGAAAATACGGCGGAATCGCTTGATAGAACAGACTGGCTTGCACACGCACTTGGCTCGCATCCACTCCCTGAGGCAACTGAATGCGATAGGTCACCACGTCGCCGCCGCTGCCGTCTTGGTAGCGCGGATCTTGCGTCGCAATTGGACCAGGATAGGTGGCGGTCAAAAAGTGACCTTTCAAACCGTCAGGTCCCTGGGAGGTCCAGCCACGTGGAAGAAAACGATTGTCTTTGATGATCGTACACCCGTGGACAAAACTGGTCGTGAATTCTCCACCCCGCGTATGCAGCAGGGTTTCATAGATCTGCACCTGATCCGAAGAGTTGATTTCCGTATGGTGTGGTTGATATTGCTGGTTGCCGTGATCGTCTCGCTCAAAGAACTCAGTGGGCAATGGCTGGCCGGCATGATCCACCAGCAATCCCAACGAATTGGTACGCCCACTGGACCAGACGATTTGTTCCTTAGATGGTCGGGACACATCTTGGACGAGCAATTCGATGAACGCCCGCCGAAAACCGACGCCTGATGGGAAACGGTGACCAGCCAAGTTGGTTACTTCAACTTCAGCTATCAGCTGGTTGCCCGACCAGTGCGAAGTCACGTTCAGCAGGGCGGTGTCCTGTTCCGCCTGCCGCTGAAAATCGCGCATCGCCAGGTCCATATCCGTCTTCGACCCAGTCATATAGTCGTGCTTGCGAACTCCCAACACGTCGTCGAACTGCCGGAACATCTCCAACATGAACATGTTCAGGCCACGAAAATTGTGCCGCGAGTACTGGTCACGATAGCGAACGTTTAAATCCTCGTGGCTGGCTAGATGCTCGGCATCCTGGTACGAATTATCCTGCACGACGGCGACGCGCGTTTTGATTTGCGGCAGGTTGACGCCGGACTCTTTGTCAACGATCCCGCGAGACATATGGCAATCTTGGCAGGATTTCCCTTTGGGGTTCTCGGGGTTGATCTCATTGTTGAATTCACTGTTAAGCCATTCCAAATAAGTGGCCTGCTCGACATGATGATGAAAGTCTCGAAAGGCCGGATTGGGCTCGGCCGACATCAGATCGTTATGCTCGCCTTTGTGCTCCAGTCCCCAGTCCAGAATGGGCAGGTTGACCGTATGGCACGTCCCGCACATCTGCGACTGCTGGATATAGTCGCTATGTTTGGGCTTCATCCCCATGGCGTGATTCATGATGTAGGGAGCCAATTGATCGTCTCGGTATGGACCGTAGATTTCACCGGGCTTTCCCAAGTAGAAATTGCCGGTAATGGAGGTTTCTAAGAAGAACTCCAGATAGTTCCGAGTATCACTTTCCGGCTGGGGACGTGGCTGCATGCGATGGCAAACAGCGCAACTAACACCGTCTCGTGCCAGCGCGCCATACTGAGCGTCTACGAACTCGGGGCTATGAGGATCCAACTCAGTGCGAAAGACATCGGCAATGGCAAACGTATCTTCAGCGTGCTCGCCAACATCGATATCATGCTGACGTTTGCCCATCACACCGTGACAACCCAAACATGTCTTTTGCAGTTGGCGCCCCATGGAATGAGCGGTGTCCGCTTCGTACCGTTGTTCTAAATAAGCCAACTCGCTTTCCAACTGCGCGAAGAAGATCGGGTCGCGCCCGGACAGGCCCATCGGAGTCCAGCGCCATTCACCGTACGGTGAAATGTGCAAACCCGGCTCACCGTAGGCTTTCGAATCACCCGTCATGATGTACATCGTGGGACCGAATGGTTCCGTTAATCCTGCGTGGCAACTCATGCATTGGTTGGACGTCACGAAACCCTGGTGCGGGGCATCGGGAGTCTTGAACTCCTGACCGGGTCGGCGCGGCACCGAGTCGTAAGTGATTGGGGGGAGATGCTGTACGCGTTGCCGGGCCAAGCTGGGCACACCTGGAAACAAAGCTAGAAACTCACGATTCAATTCCGGCACACATTGAACCGGGTAGTCGGCGTCGGTACATCGTGGATGAGCGGCGCCCACCCGATCGATCGGCAACACTGCTTCCTTGGATTCAGCCTCCGGCCGGGCAGCAACCGATGCTAGTTTTTGTTCGTTCGATACGTCCGGCTCGGCATCCTCCAGCTGAGGAAGCCAAGAATCATCCACACGAAAAAGCAGTGGCTGTCCCGGAAAACCCTGGATGTTGCGCAGCGACGAGAAAGTGAACTCATTCGTCTTGCCCGGTGACTGGGCCGAAGCGTGGCATCGCACGCAGTACAAACCAAACCCGGATACCGGCTCCTTAAACGGATAAACAAAATGGTCTTCGGTAGCCTGCCCCTTGGCCGGATTGCTCCAGTACCAACCATCGTGAGAGCCTTTCGAGTCCTTGACCATCACGGTCCACGAGCCCAATACGTCCCACAACTGCTCTTCGGTCAAGCCAGCGTGGCGAATCGCCGGCGCGGGAAACTGCTCCTTGACGATGACCGCGCCATCCGGAATGTCGGCGACACGTCCGTCTACCAACCACTGGATGATTTCAGGCGAGTAAAAAATGCGTACTGCGGGGTGAGTTCCGTAGTCGCGCCCATTCAAATAGGGACCGGTATCTCGAACCGACTTGTCGACCATCCAGCCTAGCCGTGCATATTGACGCGAGTTCAGAAACTCGAGTAGCTCAGCTTCAAACGCTGCCGACGTCATGTCGCTGGGACGAGGTAGTTTTGCCGGTTGCCCGAAATCTGTCGGCCAGGCAACCTTGTCTGGTTCGGCTCCAACCGATGACAGGCAGCTGCCGAGCAGCCAAGCCAACATGGCGAGCAAGATTCTCATCATGAATTTCGACCAGCCTGGAACGATGCATTGCGAGAGGCCGCTGAGCATATCAAAATAGGCAACCCTGTCAATTTGGATGCCGTGTCGATCAGCGCAATACGCTGGGCATCCCCTTAGCTCTGCCTGATACGATAACCGCTCCGTGAATCCCGACGGAGATTTCCTACGGACAAAACCCAGCGGACAGAATCACCCGATGGACGGACCGTACCTCCATATCGCGAATATTTTGTATCTCGCCTCGTACTCCGTGCGCGACATCTTGTGGCTGCGTGTGTTGACCGTCCTAGCCATGCTGTGCATGGGAGGATGCTACTGGATGTGTGGCGAATTGAGCGCCTTGGGCTGGCAGGGCATCTTCTTACTGATCAATCTCGTGCAAATTGGGCTGCTAATTTACGAACGTCGTCCGGTCAGTTTGACCGACACGCAGCGGCAACTGTATGAGGGTCCGCTGGCCAGTATGACACCGCGCCAAGTCCAACGGTTTACGGACAAAGCGGAATGGTGCACGTTCCAACCCGGTGAGCAACTGCTGGCGGAAGACAGCCACCTCCAGTACTTGATTCTCATCTTGTCGGGAACGGCCAAGGTGCAAGCGGCTGGAAAAGTCATCGCACGGCTGGAAGCAGGACAATTTGCTGGCGAAATGAGTTTTCTAACCGGCAACAAGACCTCGGCTGCCGTGGTCGCCATCGACACGGTACTGGTTGCCAAGTGGCCGGAAGCCTACGTGACCGATTTGATGCGCCGCGACCACGAATTGGGTACGGCGCTGCAAGCATCGCTAGGTACCGACTTGGTTAAGAAACTGTTGCGCAGCCGTGATTCGCAGTTCAGCTAGTGTATTGTACGCGGTGTATCAGTGATGTTCGGTCGCTCAATTCCTGCCGAACACCGTCCCGTGAGCTCGCAACGATCTATAATTCACCCCACCGTTTCAAAACACCACAATGGGAGCAACATCGTGTTCATCCGATCCACAACAACCTGGCCTTGGTGGGCACTGGCAATCCTAACGATGATCTCTATCAAACCGACCTCCGTCGCATTGGCCGAAAAAATTGACGTGTGGTTGGGGACTAGCGGCAATCCGGCCAGTCGCGGGATCTATCACTGTACGCTGGATACCGAGAACGGCAAATTGTCACCATCGCGATTGGTCGCTGAGGTGCGCGGACCAGGGTTCTTGGCGATGCACCCGGAACGCACGCATTTGTACGGCGTGGGCACTTTGAATGGCGAGCCCTCGGTCATTGCCTATCGGATCCAGGGCACGGGAGCCGCCGCCAAGCTGGAACTGTTAAACTCGCAAGCCATTGGCGATGGCGGTGCGGCGCATGTCGCCGTACATCCTGATGGCGACGTGCTGCTAACAGCCCAGTACGGAGGCGGCTCGGTGGCCTCGTTCGCGGTGCGTCCCGATGGCAGCTTGGGTGAACAGATCAGTTTGATCAAGCACCAGGGCGGATCGGGCGTCGTGCCCAAACGTCAGGATGCTCCCCATGCGCATTGGGTAGGTTTTTCGCCCGATCATCGTTTTGCTTTTGTGCCCGACTTGGGGCTCGACCAAGTCGTCATCTACCGCTTGGATGCCGGCAAACTCATACCTCATGGGCATGCCGAAGTTCCTGCGGGCGGCGGGCCGCGACACATGAAATTCCACCCCTCCGGACGTTGGGCCTACGTATTGAATGAACTGGACTTGAGCGTGTCAGTGTTTGACTACGACGCCCAGGCTGGCTCCATGAGCATTCGACAGACGATTCCGACCGTGGCCAAAGCGGAATTGGCTCAAGAGCTGTTCAAGAGCTGTTCGGAGATACGCGTGCATCCGAGCGGCAAGTTTGCGTATGCCGCGAATCGCGGGCATGACACCATCACCGCGTTTAACATCGCCGACGATGGACAGCTGAGTGTTTTGCAAAACATTCCTGTTCGCGGCGCTACCCCGCGGAACTTCAATCTGGATCCGTCGTCGCAGTGGTTGTTGGCCGCCGGCCAAGACTCGCACACACTCGCCTGCTTTTCCGTGGACGCCGACAGCGGTCGGCTCACTTATCAGCGCAGCGTCATCTCCACTCCGGCCCCGATCTGCGTTCTGTTTCAGCCAGAGGACTAGAGCATCTTGATTTAGATGGCGCTTGTTTTTCGGCAGAATGAGAAAACGATATCGCTGCACCGCGTGCCCATGCAACTCGCTTTAGCCAGAAGATTGCGTTAGCCGCAGTGCGATAGCGTGGCGGCTGATGTGTGCGCCGTTATTCGTGCGATGGTCCGGACTGGCGCCGTGAATTCAGCGTGATTTCGAGAAATTCTTGGGCTAGCCATTGGCTGTGGGCGTCTAAGGTGTAGTTGGGGCAACATGATCGACGGTTCGGTCGGGCGCCCCGACTGCCGCGCCCTTGCCGAGGCCCAATTGTGCTGCAACCCAACGAGATAGCTGAACTCTGGCGTCGCCACGCCGGCGGTCTGGTTCTGCTGGCTCGCAGTCGTCAAGCCAATGACGCTGAAGACTTGGTGCAGGAAGCGTTCCTGCGGCTGGCGAAGCAAACTGTCGCCCCTCGCGACCCGTTGGCCTGGCTCGTCCGCACGGTGCGGAACTTATGCGTCGACCTGGCTCGCCGGTCGAATCGCCGCAAGCACCGCGAACAACAATTTGCACGATCGCGAGACAGTTGGCTGCGCCACTCCGCACCGACAACTGAGGTGAGTATCTCTGAAGTCTTGGCGGCCCTCGAGCACTTGCCGCCCGAGAGCCGCGATCTGTTGATCGCTCACCTGTGGAATGGAATGACGTTTGAACAAATCGGCGATGCTTTCGAAATGTCCTCCTCGACAGCCAATCGCCGCTATCAACAGGCGCTCAAGAAACTACGTGACCGACTTAGGCCGTCGGCCGGTGAGATCGTTGGCCACAAACCGCCTATCCCCAAGTCCATGATGAGAACCAGTCATGAATGATGGCATCACTGACCCCAAGCTAATCGCGCTCCAAGATCAGTTGCGCTCATTGCAACCGGCGGCAACTTCGATGTCGGAGGCAGAAGTCATGTATCGCTGTGGGTGGGAAGCCGCACTGGCCGCGCACCAATCGACCACTGAGGAGCCGGCCGCGCAGGCTGCGGTACCGAGCTTGGATGCGACCGACCCACCAACGCTGGCGCGCAATGTCCTGGGACATGGCCAAACGTTAAGACCATTCTTGGGCGGCTTGTCTGCCGGTTTGGTGGTCGCTTTGGGCATCGCGGTATGGTTACGCGCGCCGCTGGTCAACGACTTGGGCCCACTGGCTGGCGACGGCAGTACTGCGAACTCCAGCGAATTGAGCAACAGTGAGTTGGGCAGTCGTGAGGCGGCTCAACGCGAAGTCACCGGCGGTGATTTTGGGCAAGCTGACGACATGCAACTGGCTAACACGCAAGATGCGCTCGGTACGCCCACAGCCATGGAGCCTGCCGAGCAAGTACCGGCTCTGGCAAAAACCACTTTGGCGAGCCCCGCGTGGTGGTTCGCCGAATTGCTACCGACTCCACTGAACACCTCGGTGGAACGCGAGTCAACTGCCCTCAGTCCAGCAGCGCGGCACAGTTGGGGCGGGGCCGTCAAAATGCGATATGTGTCTGAGACACATCAGGTATCCGCAGACGGTTCGGAGCCGCTGGCAGACCCTGGCGATACTTCATCGACCAATCCTACATTGGGACGACTGTTGATGGACTTTGGAAACGAAGACGTGTTTTAGCATGCATTGCTCGAACGTGTTTTCTGAACACCAATTTGCACCTTACGACGGATGCGCGGCTCATCGGCTATAGATTCCGAGGCCAGGATCTTTCAGGTCCGTATTCCTAGAGAACATTTTGTTTTGATGGCGCCTATTTTCGACGAATGGCAACTCCTACCGTGGATGGTGCAGGCCATGTGTCCGTGCTACTCGCGCTGGAAATGAATTCACTTTGGTGGGGATGCCACCGACCCTGCAGATTCTCGATTCCGCTTGGAATGGGCTGTGTCAGTGGTTGTTCCCGGGGACGACGTTACTTCATATTCGGAATGAACCATGAAAGCCGAGTTGTTTGCAAGCCAGGTCCGACAGATGAGCCGGCATCTAGTGCCGGGATCACTTCGCGGCAGGTACGAGCGCCGCATTTCGCTGGGAATCGTAGTGGGTGGGCTGTTGTGTTTGGCGATAGTGCCGAGCGTTTGCCGAGCGGCTCCTCAGAGCAAAGGAGCCGAGCTTA
>JANQOL010000647.1 GCA_028289675.1 Pirellulaceae bacterium | reverse complement strand
GAGTACCGGCAACATGCCTTCCGGCGTTGAAGGCAGTGCGATGACTTGGACGACTGCAGCCGAATTGCCGAGCAAGGTCTGCCGGACGTTGTAACGCTGGACGATCCAATCGATGGGCAGCATCGCGTAAACCAACAGAGCCAACACGGGAACCAACAACTGACGGTGCAGCAGCCATATAGCGTCTTTGTGACGCAAGATCTTAACGACGACCAGCACAAAGCCGATCAGCACGCTGGTGATCCCCAGCAAGCCTATGACGCGCATCCGAGTCAACCCGTTGTAGTCAATGTAGATGAACAACCGATTGTAGACGGCCAACGACAGCAGAAGATTCTGCACGGACCACAACATGGCTAGACCTTGCAGCCGACTTCGGCGGGGATCGCTCAGCGTGTTGCCACGAAATACCAGGCACAGCACGGCCGTCGACAATGCTAATGCGACGGTCAACCAGAACGCTCCTTGGTGCGCATAGCCGGCATAGTAGAAATCTTGCGGAAAATTTCTTAGCCACAGGGTATTGAACTCGAACACCAGATAGATAGCGAACAATACAATGACGCTGAGTAGAGAATTCCGAAACGCGGTGTAGAGTGGCGCTGGCTTGGCGGACTGAGCATATTCAGCTGGTACCCGTTCAGGCAGCAGCCAACGACCGGCGGGATACAACAGGCCCAGCAGCAGCCAGCCGCTGGCGAGCCAAAACAGGCCTTCGCCGAAGTCAAAGTGCAGGATCCAGTTGCCGAGGTTGCGGGCAACGCGCCCCATGGCGGTACCAACCGAGTTGGCGATGTCTGGATTGGCAAGAATGAACAAGCTGGAGAAAACACCCACGACCAGCAATGGCAGTAGCACCTGGGCGCTCATTCCGGGGCCGACCAACTCGGAAACCTCGTCCATTTGTCGCAGCCTAAATCGACTGAGACGGCGGCCGCCTCCAGCACAAACGTGGCCGAAGAAACTGATGGCCTCCGGAAGAAACGGCGGCAAGCCGGTCAAAGCCATGACGTAACAAAAGACCAAAAACACACCGCAGCCAACTTGAAGCCAACTACCGCACCAGACCAGTTTGACGGCCAAGCCGATGAGCAGGGTCGCAGAAAATAGACCGCCCCAGCGATGGCCGCCGAAACGTTTCAGCAAGCCCAAGAACAGCACGGCAATAACCAGCATGGCTGCCCACGTTACAAAGGTACCGATGCGGTAAAGCAAGACATCGGTGAGCAGGACCCAGACGGATACCAAAGTGAGATCCCAGACCAGCCGCAGTCCGGCGACGACTGGCTTAGGTTTCACGGATTCCGAGGGCGAAGGCGTTAGGACCGGAGGATCCAAGGAATCGGACGCGTTGGACATAACATTCTCCACGATTTGCCGCACAACGGACGCAAGCCACGCTGGCACAGTTGTCTAGGTACCGAAAGGAACCGAATCGTGTAGCAAGCGCATGAAAACAGGGACGATGAAACAACAATCGCTGGTTTTCAATTTGCGTTTGTAGAGAACGAAATCGAAAGAATAGCAGCCCGCATAACGCGTGCTCATCAATCCTTACGCCCCAATGCGATCACAGGTTCGATGGCACGCGGCAAAATTTGAGGCGGTCAGTTTGCCATGCGGTTCCGCCGTTGATGAACCGCGTCGCGCGAGTGAGTGTATGCCAATCAGCCGCGACGCGATAGCGTGCGGTTCACTTCGAGTTTTGCGGAAACCGCGTGCTATCGCACTGCGGCTAATTCAGCATTCGGGCTAGCGCGCCAGGTTTGGCGAGCCAGCGCGTCGGGCTTGGTGTGCTAGGTTGGGAAGGTCGACTACCGGCTCGATTTGGTTGCTTCGTAACAACGTAGTGTGCCGAGTAGCGTGGGCAGGGCAAAGCGTTCTTTGACGTTCGTCAAACCGCCCGCTTCGATCAACTCAGGTAGCTGGCCTCGGACATTGCATCCCGTTCGTTCCCAGCCGTCGATGAGTCGCACAGCGACGTACGCAAAGCGTGCCGACAAGCTGGCAGGATGACCGAAGTCGGCGAGCAACAATCGCCCGCCGGGAGACAGCACGCGCAGGATCTCGTTGACGGCGACTCGCTTTTCGTTGGGCAAAAGGTGATGAAACAGCAACGAGCAAGTCACCAAGTCTTGACTACTGTCGCCGATGGGGAGCTGGCAGGCACTGGCTACCGCTAAATGCGCCGAAGATTGCTCCGGCAACTTGCGTCGCGCCCGAGCGATCATCCGCGGATCCGCGTCGACACCCGTTAGCAGGCAGCCAGACTGCCGCCGCTGAGCTTCAACTAGCAATGTCCCGGATCCACATCCGACGTCCAGCAGGCGACATCCGGCATGCAGTCGCGCCAAATCCAGTAACTGGTTTTTGAAACGTCGCTCTCGCGCAAAAAGGGCGACCAATGGATCGTACAGGGGCAGCAGCCAATCGAAGCCGGTGGCTGGAACGAAGGCGGTGGATGAAGATGACGGTTGTTCCACCAGAACGTTATCGAATTGTGAATTTGAAGGTTCAACTTGGTGGCCGATTCATTGGAAAGTGTTCATGAATCGACCGTTCATCGACGGCAAGGTTGCACGGGTGGCCAGTTTACAGGTTGTCCAAATCGCGAACCAGTATGACTCGCGCCAGATTCAGCTCCGCGACAGGCCACGCGTTGTGCGCGAAACGCCGACTGATCGCTGTCGGAAGTCGCCCGCCATAGGCAGATTGAGGTTGATGACCTACAGTGAACGCTCTTCCGTCCTGCCGCCTTGATGTTTGTTTTGCATGTCCAAATCCGATTCGCCCGAGCCAGCAACCGCCTGGGCTCCGCTGAAGATTCCAGTCTATCGAGCGTTTTGGATTGCGGGCTTGGTTTCGAATCTTGGAACTTGGGCCCACGAAACCGGTGCGGTGTGGTTGATGACCTCCTTGCAGCCCCATCCGGAAATGGTGTCGGCGGTGCGGACTTGCATGACGATTCCGTTGTTTTGCCTGGCCTTACCGGCGGGAGTTTGGGCGGACCGCTTTGATCGACGTTCTTGGCTGCTGGCGACTCAGAGTTTGTTACTCATCACCGCTGGCCTGATGACCATATTGTCGGCCTGGCAGCTGTTGGACGCCACCTGGTTGTTGGTGTTCACCGTCATGATGGGCATTGGCGTGATCTTAAACCAACCCGCTTGGCAGGCGCTGACACCGGAACTGGTACCAATCTCGTTGGTCCCTTCCGCAGTTTCGATTGGTAGTGTTTCATTCAATCTAGCACGAGCGGCCGGACCTGCCTTGGCGGGCTTGTTGATGGCTCAGTTCGATATTTGGGTTGCCTTTGCGTTCAATACGTTGTCGTTCCTGGCCGTTATCGGAGTGTTGGTCAGCTGGAAGCCCGAGACCGAGGTCACTCGGCGGCGGAGCCAGTTGAGCTTCTACGACGAATTGCGCAAGGGCTGGTTCGTCATCCGCAACTCGGTCGAGATTCGCAACACTTTGCTGCGGATATCGGTGTTTGCGATTCCCGCCAGCATCCTGTGGGCGCTGCTGTCATTGGTGGCCACCGAAAAACTGGGCTACGAAGAACGTGGGTACGGCTTTTGTTTGGGCTTGATCGGCCTAGGTGCCGTGCTGGGAGCCATCTGGATGCCGTACTGGCGATCTCGCTGGAGCAGCGAAGCCATTGTCTTAACCGCCCAGTGCTCATTCGCAGCCATTTGCATCGTCATTGGGCTGACCAGTTCCGCTTGGATCATCTTGCCTGTCCTGTTGATAGTGGGGACCGGCTGGATGGCGACCATGACGACCTTTAACGCGACCGCCCAAGTCTACCTGCCGCGCAAGTTCCGGGCTCGTGGTATGGCCACCTTCATGATGTGTTTTGCACTGGGCATGGGAGGTGGATCGCTGCTGTGGGGCTGGCTCGCTCGCTGGTCCAGTATCAGCACGGCCTTTGTGGTCGCGGGGATCGTCATGGCACTGATTGCCACTAGTGTGCACCGACTCCCCATCGGCAGTTTGCAAGTCGCCGCCGATTCCTAGTGCGTTTTGCGCTGGCCGAAGCCGTAGCTGGCCGACAAGTCAGAACGCCCACCGCAAAATCTTCCGTCCAAGCCGCCCTGGCCGTGAACTTGATATAACCACCTTCGGTGATGATGCGCGCCATCTGTCCATGCGACTCGCACTAGGGGCCAGAATTGTCCAAAGATGATCAAGCCACCAGCCCGACGCTACTGGGGCGATTGAAGAGCGGGATTAGCGACGCTGCCTGGTCGGACTTCGTGGATCGCTATGCTGCGACAGTTTTTTCCTGGGCCGCCCAAGCCGGCCTGCAAGAATCCGATGCGGCGGACGTAACTCAAGAAGTACTGCTCAAACTCCTGCATCACATGCGCAGTTTTGAGTACCAGCCAGGTCGGGGCAGTTTTCGTGGGTGGCTGAAGACCATCACCGTGAATGCAGCCCGCGACCTGGGTCGCAAGAACCAGCGCCGTCAAACGGCTGCCGCGAACTTGGACTGCATCCAGGATCCGCACAAGTGGGACGAGCTGGCTTGCCGGATGGAGGAAGAGTATCAGCGAGAATTGTTGGAGCAAGCCGTTCTGCTGGTGCGGCCGCGAGTGGCAGAATCGACTTGGCAAGCTTATCAGCTGACCGCCATCGAGAACCGCTCCGCAGCCCAAGTTGCCGAATTGCTGGACTTGAAAGTCAGTGAAGTTTACGTTGCCAAAAGTCGGATGATCAAACGTTTACGGCAAGCTGTTGCCGAGTTGGAGCGTATCGACAGTGGAGAGCTGGGGCATGACGGATAGCGACGGGCGAGCATGTCCATCTGTTGACGAGCTGCAGCAGTTGTTGGATCAATCGCTGGCGGGCGAGCCAAGGGACTGGATGGATCGTCACGTAAGTGCCTGTTCAGATTGTCAAGCGACCTTGGACAGCCTGACCCAAGATCATCTGCCTAGCCGGCCGGCAGCACGACCAACGGATTCTCAACTCTTGCGGCAGACCATCGACAATTTGAAAAATGAATCCAAACAGGCGAACCTCGCCAACTCAAATTCAGGTAACACCACTCACTTGGCTACCGAATCTGTGTCGGTTCGGTCTGACGGGATCGCAAGTCATCTCGACATCGAGCCGGTTGGCAGCCGTTTTCCAGATCGTCCACGTTCCCCGGAACATTTGGGAGCGATTGGCAAGTACGCGATTCTGGAGGCCATTGGATCTGGCGCCGCGGGCGTTCTGTACCGCGCATGGGACAGCGAGCTGAATCGACCGGCGGCCATCAAGGTTCTGCGCGAGATGGCCGAGTCTGGCGGCGCGGGACGCAAGCGTATGCTGCGTGAGGCTCAATCGGTTATCCGTGTGCGTCATCCGGCGGTTGTCGAGGTCTACGACGTTATCCAGCGAGAAGACTTTCCGCTGTGCCTGGTCATGGAGCTGATTGAGGGAGGTTCTCTGGCCGATCAGCTAACCGCGGGACCGCTACCACCGGCTCGGGCTGCACGCGTTGCACAGCAGGCGGCCGAAGGCCTGGCGGCGGCCCATGAAAACAAGTTGGTGCATCGCGATGTCAAGCCTTCCAATCTACTGTTGACGCAGCCACTAGATGCAGAGGAATGCCAAGTTCGCGTGGCGGATTTTGGACTGGTCGCTGTCGTGGACCACGACTCTCAATTGACGCGCACTGGCGATATCGCGGGCACACCGGCTTACATGAGTCCGGAGCAGATCGAGAGTCCGTCGACTGTGGATGCGCGCGGAGACGTCTATTCTCTTGGCTGCGTGCTGTATGAAATGCTCACGGGTAGGCCGCCCTTCGACGGCACCGTGCGGATGGTTCTCTGGCAAGTGATTCACGATGATCCCAAACCGCCGCGGCGTTTGGATGATCGGATTCCATCAGATTTGGAAACGATTTGCCTGAAGGCAATCGCCAAACGGCCCGAGGATCGCTATGAATCGGCCCGGGACTTGTCCGACGACCTACAGCGATACTTGGACGGCCAATCCGTGGTGGCGCGACGTCCAAGCGTGCTGGCGCGGACATTGCGAGTGGCACACAAATACCCGATGGCGACAGCCTTGGGAGCAGCGACGCTGGTTTCCGCGGCTGCAATTACGTTGATCTCCGTGTTGGCCGCGTTACAGCTGGCAAACGCCCACTCGGACACTCGGCTGCAAGCCGCCAAGGCTCGCCAAGGCCGAGAAATCGCAGTCGAAGTGATGGAGTCGATCGTCTTTGATGCTTACGACGAACTGGAGAGCTCGCAGTATGCTCCCGATGACTTGCAGATCCAACTGTTGCAAGCTGCCGCGGCAGGATTGGCTCGCATCGAGAACGAACGCGAATCATCAGAGACCTTGATTCATCGCGCCGAAACACACGCCCGGTTGGGACGAGCGCTTTGGCGGTCGGACCGACTGGAAGAGGCAGCTGATCAACTGGCCAAAGCGCAATCGTTGCTGGAGCCATTGGATCAAGGCGCCTCCGATTCAGTAGACGTTCGGCGGCTCCAGTTGCAACTGTATGTGACCCAAATTGATACCTATTCTGAATTGGGCGATCAAGAGTCGGTGGCACAGTTGGTGCTTCTGGCAACGCCGCTGGCAAGCGAGTTGTTGGCACTTTCCAACCCAGACTCGTCGCTACTGAAGACCGCCAGCGAGTTCTATCAGAGCTTAGCCTACGAGGCCGAGGATTCGCGGCAAGTCGTCCAGTGGTTGGCCTGGGCTTTAGAGGCTCACGAACGCTTAGGTCCGGTGGTGTCTCTCGGCTACGACGAAAGGCTGCCCCGCTTGAGCATGATTTCCGAACTGGCATACGCGCGATTGGACATCCGGGATGTCGAGCGAGCCCGCGGCGGATTTGAGCTGCTGAATCAACGTGCCCAACAGTTGCTTCAGGTGGAAGCCGAAGAAGGATACATCGGCGTGAGTTCGGAGCTGTTGGATGGTCGGCTGAGTGCGCTCTTGGGTTTGAGCGAGTGTGCGCAGGCTGAAGACCAGTTTGCCCTGGCACAGCGCCATTTGGAAGACGCGTGGCAGTTGGTAGGTACCGAAGTGGGGAACCTCAGTCTTGATCCTTACGTGCTCGACACCTGCTGGAGCATCGTGGATGCAGGCAGCGAGCTCGCGCGCGCCGAAGGCCGAGTTGTCTGGCTGCGCCGAAAAATTGCCTTGGCCGATTGTTCGGCCAAATTGTTGCCCGACGATGACGATGCTCGTCACCAGATTCGACTACGAAAACGGTTGCTTCATTTACTGGGCGAAACAGGTCCTCAGTCGGAGGCAGATCAACTTCGGCATGAGATTCAATCGTTAACCGAAACCTTGGACTCAGCTAGTGCCGCAAACCCAGCTGATGACAAGTGATTCGCAAATCAGCCGCCACGCGATAGCGTGCGTTTCCCCCCGCCGGATTTAGTCGCATCAAACGGCGCGAACGCCCGATCGGCTAATTCTGCGCGCCTAACTCAGTCGCTTCAACGGACTAGCTGGA
>JANQOL010000629.1 GCA_028289675.1 Pirellulaceae bacterium | reverse complement strand
TTCGTCGAGCGCCGTTACCGGTCCCGGCAGTGCATTGATCACAAAGTCGGGAACGGTAACCAATCCCTCGTCTTCCGTGGTTTCCACTGGATTGACGACCAGATCGAACTCGGGTGCGTCATTGATGGCGACCGGCGCGATTGTAAACGTCCGGGTAACCGCATCGTTAGCGGCTCGCCATTCGATCGGATTGGCCAGCCCCGTCCAGCTGGCGGTCGACACTGGATTGATGATAGGACTAGCCGATGGCGTGATGGCCACCGTGTCGACTCCAGACAGTTGCATCTGATCGCTGCCAGCTGGCAGATCCGATTGCACGTCCCAAGTACCAGTTAGTCCAGTCAGGATGGCCGCCGGGGGATTGTTGATCGCGTCACTAATTGCCTGACTGAGTTGATCGGACGTCATCGCTGGATCGTAGTCGATCGGAGCGTTGCCCGCCGCCACGCCAGGTGTGGCCGGCGCGGTGTCGGTCGTATCGTTGAACTCGAAGGTGATTGCATCGCCGTCGGCATCGGTCAGTGTAAACGTCGCACCATCGTAGCTTTCACCCGCATTTAGGACCGGGAAGTCGTTTGTCAGCGTCGTGCGCGACACGCCCGCCGTGGTAGCGATCGCCGTATCACCGATCAGCCGAACCTCTCCCGTGACCGCATCCACAAATGCGGTCACTGCCCAGTCGCCAGCCCCACCAGATTGAATCGAAGCGGCGGGCGGATTACTTAGGCTGTCAGCTAGCAACTGCGAGATTGAGGCTTGCGTATCCGTGGCCGGATCAAAGACCAAGGCCGCGTTTGGAACACCCGAAGAGTCTCCAACTCCAGGCAGATTCACATCATCAAACTCGAACACGACCACGTTGCCTTCGGTGTCCGTTACGGAAATCGTGGCGCCGTCGTAGCTCATCAACGAACCAGGCGTGATGAGAGCCGGATCGAACAGGTTGGTGACGATCGTCTCACCAGAACCGGTGTCTGTGGCGACAACTTCCACCAAGATCTCATTGGGGAACGGAGTGACCGTGTTGACATCCGGGTTGAGTTCGTAGGTCAGTACGCCATTGGCATCAATGTCCGGTCCACTGGCAAACAGGGTTGGCTCGAGCGCCGTCGCCGTGAAGGTAACTTGCTGATCTTCGAAGTTATTGGCCGGCCCCGTTCCTTCATCCGTAGCCTCAGTCGGACCGGGAGCGATGTTCGTGATGAATGGATCCTCGGTTTGAGGTCCAGCATCTTCGTCCACGGCCACGATCGGTGGCATGGTGAATTCTGGAGAATCATTCAGCGGCAAGACGTTGACGGTTAAAGTGCTGATCGATGTCTTGAAGTCATCTTCCAACATGTTGGTGGTCATGTTGTAAGTCTGACCGTTGTCTTGAATGGTCAATTCAATTTGAACAGGACCATCGATCTCGTTGTTGTAGTTGGCCGGAGGCGTGTAGACCACTTCATTGGCCGTCACCGAGACAGAACCGCCAACCGTGCCCGGATCGGGATGCAGAATGACCGCGTTGATCACCGTCAAGTCTTGGCCCAATTCGTTGGTTTGCGACGGTGTATCCTGCACACCCTTGAGGTCATTGGCGGTAAACACAGCCCCATCGCGGGTGATCGATTCGTCCTCGTAGATGGTCAGCTCATCGTCAATAGCCGTCGGCTCGTCATTCACCTCACGCACCGTGATGGTCACCGTGGCCGGCAACTCACTCAACAAACGCGGGTCGGTGATGTTGTAGACAAATGTGTCTACGCCGAAGTAGTCCGGATCGGGCGTGTAGATAAATGAACCATCCTTGTTCAGTACCAACTGGCCATGCTCAACATCTTTAACGACATCGACGACCGTAGTCGTAGGATCTTCGTCAACCACCTCGAGATCCGTATTGGCGTGATCCGGGTCCGTGTCGTTGTCCAGGATGCCCAGCGCGGGTACGGTCAGCACTTGATCCTCCAGGACCTCGTAGCTGTCATTGACGGCCACCGGAGGCGCACCGACAACGATCTCGACCATGTAATCTTCCACTTCACCACCGATGCCGACCTCACCCAACAGCGGCGTGCCGTTGGTGCTGACCCGGAAGCGGCTGGCCACAAAGAACCGTTGGCCAGGATTGGCAGCCTGAAAGTTCTCAGCAGTGGTTTGGGCAATATCAGGCGTATCGATCTCGATCGTGGTCGAACCCGCGTAGATGGGTAAGTCGGACGCATTGGCAATCCGTTCACCGGGATCCGTGAAATCACCGTCGCCATTCCAGTCGAACCAAGTATTCAGGATTCCCGGGCCGGACGTAGTAATCGTCACCGGCACGGCCTTGGAGTTCGCGTTGAACAGGCCACCGAAGTTGACGCCGTCTTCATCGTCACCGGAAATCGACAATGACAGGCCATCCACGGAGACCGGAGCCAGCTGCAATCTTCGAGACGAAACCTCGACATTGATGGCATCCGCCAAAGCCGCCACGATCTCCTCAGGAGTTGACGCACTCAGGTCGACAGCGAACGGCACATTGCCAGTGGTCACACCAGCTGTGGCACCCGACAAATCCTCGAGCTCGAACACGAACGTTCGTCCACTCGCATCCTCAATCGTCACCGTCGCACCATCGGTGTAGTCGGCAATGTCCATCGACAGGTGCAGCACATAGTCGCTTTGAGCGAGTCGCTGGAGCGCGATTCCACCGGCGGACAAATCGAAGTCGTGTTGGCTAGAACCGCCTAGATTGACGACATTGCCGCCGGCAAAGACGTTCAATCCTTCGACGTGACCATCCAAGACGGCTTGATTCACGACCCCAGCCAGTCGAGCGGCCACGACGTCACCCAGTTCACCGATGGTCACCGGTACGCGGATGGCCCCCGGCGAGACCGAACCCGGATTGGGATCGGTGTCAAACTCGAACGTCACCTGCTGGAGTGTGGGATCCGTAATCGTCAATCGCTGCCCATTAAAGGCCGCCGTGACATCATTGACCTGCAGCACGGCTTCGCCGGCAATGCTGATCGAGGCACCTGTCAACGTCGTGGTAACATCGGCTGCGGCACGATCGTCGCCCGTCCCCGATGCACTGGGCTGACCATCCAGTTCACCATCGACGTAGCTGCCCAGCACCAACTGAGGTGCATCGATGGGCAAGATCGCATGGCGAGAAACGTCGATGCTGCGTTCCCCTAGCAAGTCGGTCATCACGGTTAGGTGTCCCGGCTCCGGCGCGTCACCGTAATCCAGTTGTACCTCCGGCATGATGATCGTGAACTGGGTCAGGCTGTTGATCCGGTTGGCTTGCAGCGGATGTCCGGCCACGTCGCGAATCGCACCAACAAGGGTGGTCGCCAAGTCCGAAATCGAAGTTGCTCCGGTGACCATCAGCGCGCTGTCACCTTGCAGATAAGCGTTCAGCCCCATACCGGCATTGTTGATCGCCAGCATCAGCAGGGTGCTGATCTCATAGGCGTTCATGGCCGGATCGTAGGCGATCGCCGTGTTGCCATCGGTCACCGCACCGTCACTATCGAATTCGAACGTCAACACAGTACCACTGACGTCGACATTGAACGTGTCGCCATCAACAATGTTCGCGCCCGATGGAGAAGCGATGCGAATTCCATCCGCATTGTTCAGCGTGATCTCATACACACTGTCATTTCGCCAAATCCCGGCCAGCGGAGTCAAGCGAATCAAGCGGCTGCCCGGGTTGTATCCAAACACATAGTCCACGCCCGGTACGAGCAAGCGACCATTCTCGGTCAGCAGCACAGCTTCGGGCGTCACGGTGCTGGGGTCCGGTCCGGTGCCTTGCTCTTCGAACAGCAAGATGGAGAAGAAGTCCAGAGCTTCGACGGCGCCAGGTTCGATTTGAATGAACGTGTCGGTTCGGTCCGAGTCGATGCGGTCCGGATCGTTGTCCAGTGGTTGCTGAATGATGGCGATCGGACCGAAGAAATCGGCGCGATCGTAGGCCCCACGATCCTTGAACGGATTGCCACCGGTACCGTTGGGATTACTGATCACGGGATCGTCGACCCGCAGCTGTCCCGTCAGGTCAAAATTGGGAGCCAGGATGGGACTAACCGCAATACCGAGTGGATCGCGGACCGTCGTCATCTCCTGGCGATCATTCAACGAGTCCACCGAACTGTCGATGGCTCGCGAACCATCGGCCAGATAGTAGTTGCGTCCCGCCGCGTTGACAAACAATGGATCGCCTGCGGCCAGCACTTGCGGATCGGTGCCCAGGCCCGTGCCCACGGTGTTGTTGCCGTTGCTGTGGTACGTCGTTGCACCGATGACTGTCGAGGCCACGCTACTGCCGTCAACTCGCACACCCGTTTGGAAGCTGGAGACGATGTTGTTCAACAGCGTCGGTGCCGCGAACTGGCTGACGTTGATACCGTTGCCGGTACCCAGGCCAACCACTGTATTGTTGACGACCCGACCGAACGGCATCGGTGCTTCGATCGTCGTATTGGTGCGATTATCGCCGCTGAGCAGAATGCCGCCCACGGCGTTGGCGTAAACCAAGTTGTTGATCACCACCGGACCTGGAATCAAACCGGTCTGATTGAACTGGACCAGATTGCGGGCGGAGCCGGGATGAGGCAGCGCCCCCGCCAGTGGGATCAAGTTGCTGAATCGTGAGCCAGCGTCCACGACGATACCGTAGTTGGACGAATCGCGAACAATATTGCTGTGAATAATGATCTGCCCCTGATCTCGCTCACGGTTTTGATCACCGGTCTCCACGCCGCCGGGCTCGATGGCGAGAGTCTCGGTGTCAAACAGCTTGAAGGTATCTACACCGTGCAGCACGACACCCGGCGCGCTGGCTCCGGCGATCGTAAACTGGGTCGTGCCATCGAAATCGGATCCACCGTCATTGCTCGTGGACACTCTGCCATGCAGATTGATCACCCGTGAGGTGGTCTGTTTGCCCAGACTCGTTGTACCGGTGGCCGTACCATCACTAAGGCCAGCCACGACATCCAAGACCGCGCGAGCTTGGGGGCTGTTGATCGCGTCACGAATACGGATCGCCAGATCACCGGCACTATCCAGCGGGCTGAACGGGATGCGTACGTTACCTTGCGTCACTCCAACGTCCGGTCCGGTCGTGATGCTGAGGTCGTCGTACTCGAACGTGACCGTGTCGACACCGTCACTGAGCGTGAACGTCTGGCCATCCACCACTTGGGCACCGCTAGGCGATATCAACGATACAGCCTGCTGCCGGCGGTCGTTGGTATCGGAGTCGAATAGCGTGAACAATTCGGGGAACAGTTCGCCGCCCACACCATAGTTGGCACCGCGTCGAATCTCGATCTGGTAGGTTCCAGTTTCGACCTCGTCGTAGAAGTCGTCAGGTGAAGCCTCATGCTGAGGATTGGTGATAAACGTAGTATCAACAGGTGCACTGTTGTCTTGGTAGGTCACCATTTCGCCGCGTTCTGCGAAACCCACGATGATGTCATCGATGTACACACCCTCGAACCGGTTACTTTGACCACGCAACGCTCCCAAGCCGACATTGTTGGTCGGGCGACTATTCCGCTCGCCAAACTCATCCGCTTGCAGCGAATTGGAGAAGCCCAATGGGCTGTCGATATTGGTGACGGTTGTGTTCCACAGGAAGATCGACGGTCCGTGGAATCGGACCGCATCCACATTGTCTTCCTGGCCGGGAACATTCAGGGCACCCGCGATCGCCGTGCGAATGGCATCCCGCACCTCATCAACCGTCATCGCATTGTTGACCAACACGCCCACGTTGCCGCCTAGAGTACCCGGGCGATCACCGATAAAGTTGGCCGGCAGCCCAGGATCTACGAACGGATTCGGATCAACCGCATCCAAGACGGATATCCGCGTTTGAACTTCTGGGTCGATGGTGGCATTGAAGCCCAAGCCCTGCAATTTGGCGGCGATGCGGGCCGCAATGGTTTCTCCAGTATCGGTCGGACTGAACTGTACATTGTTGCCCACGTTGTTGGGGGCGAAGGTGAACGTGTTGCCGTCCACTTCAAACGTCTGGCCATTGGACAGTCGGGCACCCGAAGGAATCTGCAGCACCAACCCCAAATCGAACTCGAACGTCGTAGCTCCAACGTTGAATCGCTGACCTTCGCGAATCTGGTCGCCCGCCACGGCCACCAATTCCACACCACCGGTGGCTCCCACGTCCATCGATCCGGTCGTGCTGAAGTCGAAGCGGATACGTACGTTTTGCTCACCTGCAA
This sequence comes from Pirellulaceae bacterium, assembly GCA_028289675.1. Lineage (GTDB taxonomy): Bacteria > Planctomycetota > Planctomycetia > Pirellulales > Pirellulaceae > Aureliella. The sequence goes on along the minus strand of JANQOL010000629.1, from coordinate 931 downwards.
AGCGACTGAGGTCAACGCGAGCCTGACGCCAAGCGTCCGGCGCGCCGCCGACACCAGCATCGAACAGCTCGGTTACCTGCCGTGTGGTGGCGTTGAAAGGATCCACTAGGTAGGGGTAATCCAGTTCATCAAACAGGCCAACGGCGCGCTGTTGATCGTAGTCGGAGTTGTTGGTCGCCATCAGCTGCCAGTCACCACTGTCACCCGCTACAAAGACGCGGAACGAATCCCTCATGAAGTTATTGTCGCCCGGATTGTTGGCATTCGAATCCTCCGTCTCCAAGTAGTAGTTGAAGTACAGGAAGGGCTTGTCTGCAGCGCCATAGCTGGACAGATCCAGCGTGTTGCTGACCACCGAACCGGAAGCTCCGCCGGTAAAGTCGTAGGAATCGTAAATCGCCGGATCGTACCCAGGGAAGTTGGCACCAGGATCATTGACGCCCGACCAATCACCGACCTGGACCTGCGGATCGGTCGGATCCTCGAAACCAAAATACAGACTGTTATCGCCGTCTTCTTGTCTGCGTCGATTGGCAGTCGGTGTCTGGCTGCCGTCGAAAGCAATGTTGACACCGTGACCATCATCTTGATCTCGGTTGTCCTGCGTCACGTGCCACAGGTTCACATCCAAGTTCGAGAAGGTTAGGCCCGATGGATTGCTGGCTTCGGTCTGAATAAACCAGGCCGCGTTCGGGAACACGTGTGCGGGACGGCCCAAAGTATCGATGGCATAGAGCACGCCCGCGCTATCGATTCCAAAAAGGATCTCACTTAAACCGAGCGTGTTTGGATCTTCTGCAAACGAAACACCAGCTTCCGCATTTCGCGGGCCTGACGTCAAGCTAACAAAGTTTACGCGGTTACGGGTATTCGGATTGTAGATTGTCTCGATGAAATCCCCGTTGTTGAAGCCACTATTTGGATTGAATAC
>JANQOL010000623.1 GCA_028289675.1 Pirellulaceae bacterium | reverse complement strand
CATTCGTCGAGTCACTTTAGCAGCCGACCAGGGGTTCCGTTATGTACAAGATGACAGCTACGTTCATGCTTCATACGTGTGTTTGTTTTTCGGCGGTGGCTGATGAGGGAATGTGGCTGTTCAACGCGTTGCCCGAAGAGCATCTCAAACAACAGCATGGCTTCGAAGTCAGCCCTGAGTGGGCCGAACACCTGATGCTCTCCAGCGTGCGGTTTAACTCGGGAGGCTCGGCTTCGTTCATCTCCAGTAATGGTCTGGTTTTGACCAATCATCATGTGGCCTCCGATACGCTGTACAAACTTTCGACCGCCGATCGGAACTTGGCCAACGACGGCTATCTGGCCACCGACTTGCAAGCGGAGCTCAAGGCGCCTGACTTAGAGTTGAATCAACTGGTGTCGATCGAAGATGTTACCGACACAGTCAATCAGGCGGTCAAAGCGACGATGACGCCCGCGGAAGCGTCCAAGGCGCGGCAAGCAACCATGGCGAAGATTGAATCTGAATCAAAGGCTGCCACGGGCATGCGCAGCGACGTGGTGACCTTGTACGGTGGCGGACGATATCATCTGTACCGGTATAAGAAATACACCGATGTCCGGTTAGTGTGGGCACCGGAAGCTCAGGCCGCTTTCTTTGGAGGTGACGCAGACAATTTTGAATACCCCAGGTACTGTCTGGATGTCACCATCTTTCGCGTGTACGAAGACGGCAAGCCCGCTCAGATCGAGCATTTTCTGGAGGTCAATCCCGATGGGGCCGTGCACGACGACTTGGTGTTCGTCAGTGGCAATCCGGGACGGACGCAGCGCATTCTGACCGCCGATGCACTGGAGTATCAACGAGATTATCGAATGCCGCGCATTTTAAATCTGTTGCGGCGCAAGGAAATCTTGATGCAACAGTACGCGCTGGGTGGCCCGGAGCAAGCGCGCCGTGGTCAAGACGCTCTGTTTGGCTTGCAGAATTCTCGCAAAGCCTACACAGGCATGTTGGCCGGACTGCAGAATCCGGAGTTCATCGACGGCAAGCGAGCCGGAGAAAGCCAGCTTCAGAATCAGGCGGGCAGCGATCAGCCATGGCGCGTGATCTCCGACGTCCAACGTCAACGGATCGAACTGCAGAAAAGGAGCGGCAGTCTGCGCGGCCGCATTTACGGCATCGCTGAAGACATCGTGTTGCTGACGGCGGAAGATCAGCAACCCAGTGAGCAGCGTTTGCGCGAGTTTCGCGATTCGAATCGTCAGTCTCTCGAGCAAGCCCTGTTTTCGCCGGCTCCGCTGTACGACGACTTGGAGCGTTTTGAACTGGCCGACGAATTGGCCCGATTCTGCGAGATTCGTGGCGGTAGTGATCCCCTCGTTGTGAAAGTTCTGGACGGGCAAGGACCGCGCGAACGGGCGGCCGCACTCATTCAAGATACCCAGCTGTTCGACGTGGAGTACCGCAAACAATTGGTGTCGTCGGGCTGGTCAGGAGTGGAGTCTTGCCAGGATCCGCTGATCAAATTGGCCCGCTTGCTGAATCCCGAATATCGCGCATTGCGCGCGATGCAAGAAGAGTTGGACGAACAGGAAAGACAGGCTTACGCAAAAATCGCGGATGCAAAGTTTCAGTTGGAAGGAGAATCGGTCTACCCCGATGCAACGTTTACCCTGCGGTTGGCATTCGGGTTAGTCAAGAGCTACCAGCAAGACGGCCAGACCATTCCGTCGAACACGACGCTTGGCGGCGCTTTCGACCATCAGGCTGCCCACGGAAAGCAAGGTGAATGGGTTCTGCCCGACACTTGGGAACAGGCCAAGGACAAGATCAACAGTTCGGCGCCCTACAACTTTGTATGCACGGCCGACATCATCGGTGGCAACTCGGGATCTCCCGTGGTGGATCGCCAGGGCAGAATGGTGGGTATCATCTTTGACGGCAACATCCAGAGTTTGACGGCCGACTTCTATCACGAAGAACAGCAAGGCAGGGCGGTGGCCGTTCATATTGCGGCCGTGCTCGAAGCTTTGGACAAGATTTACGATGCCGACGAGCTCAAGCAACAAATCGGCAAGTGACGCAACTCGCACCGGTTGCCGATTTTGCATCAGTCGCTGAATTCAATCACGCCGGCTTCGATCTGTTGGGCCGCGTGCGCGTGCAGCGTTCGCCAGGTCGTGAGCTCTCGGGCAGACAGTTGTTGCCGGTTCATACCTTTCAGCAGAGCCATCGCGCGTTTGGGACGTTCCAGGTGCAGCAGCAGTTTGGAAGAATTCAGTTGCAACGACGTTCGATTGTCTGCAAAGCGCTCGATGTGCTCGGTCATGAAGGGCAGGGCAGTAGCATATTGTTTGTCTGCTAGCAGGTCTCGAATCAGCTTGGCGAGTTCCGGCTGGCTCAATTGATGCGGCTTTCCGGCCCCCTGCAAACGGCTCAGCAACTTGATCGCGGTGGGGTAATTGCCGGCGGCGATCAGCTGAGATAGGTCCTCTTCGACGGTGGGTACTGGCGGCGGTTGCTGCTCGGCTGCGGGATCGGCACTGGCCCCGGTCGAGGGTGGAGCGGTTGTACCTTGCGGGCGGGTGGGCTTGGCGGCCGGGCCAGCTGTGGGCTGCTTGGGCGCATGGCGAAGCCCGCGCGATTTAGAACGCGACGGCGATGTGGCCGGCCGGTCGGGCTTCAGGTGCGAGTGACCGACTCCACCGCTCTTCAACGAAGACTTGAGCAACTGACGAGCCTCCGCGTCCAACTCTTCGTTTTGATCTTCCGTGCGTGTGTTGTCGCCTCGAAACACGGAAATGATGTCCCACTGCTCACAGTCGACCCAACCGCGTTGCAGCCACAAGAATCCCAAGCCCAGCCCCACGAATAGCCCCAGGATTTGGAAGTAACCACCATCGATCTCGGCGCTGCCAAAGGTCAATGCAATGAGACCAAAGGCAAACTCGACGAAGCCGTAGATCAAAATGGAAACTTCAAACGATCCGAACCACGGCCCGAACCAGACGTCAAAGGAGTTCTTTGGCGCCCATACAATCGCCAGTCCCAACAATCCGAGCAACGATGCACCACTGCCAGCGATGCTGGTGTCGACACTCGTGATGGCCATCAACGTCTGGACGACAGCCGCCTGACTGATGCCGATCCCCGCATACAGCAGCAAGAACTTCCACCAACCCAATTTGCCTTCAATGACCAAGCCGAATGCCCACAAAGCCACCATGTTGAAGATCAGCTGGAAGAAATCTCCGTGCACGAATGGGCTGCTGAACCACTGATGGGGTCGTATCCCATTGCCTAGCTGTAGACGCAGCGTTCGTTTGCTGCGAAATTGCAGATCGACTGCGTCGATCAGAAGTGGATCCGCAGCACCCGCGGCGTCCGGATCAATCAGAAACGGATCGTCAGGATCGTTTTCCAACGGACCGATGGGATCCAGGAACTCCGCATCCTGGACTTGGGATTCGTCTGCCCAATACAGACTGCTGAGGCGTCCAGGTATCACGAAGAAGAGCACTACGTTCAGCGCGATCAACCCAATCGTTGCGATGGGCGGATGATACAAAGGTGCGTCAGTGTTATAGGGAATCATGCTAGATCGCTACTAAGACAGGCGGGGGTGGTCGCCGCGCGGGGTCGCGTGGCCGCCTACGCCAAGCACGGCGCTGGCCTCTATTCTACGTAAGTCATCGGCTCGGTTTGCTGCGATTCCAGCCGCGCTGTTTCAGCTTTACCGTCCACGAAGGTGGAAGAGAAGAATCGGTAGCATCTGTTGAGGCCGAGAAGTGTTTGGGACGGGGCTGTGGAGCGAATGCGGGCTGGATCGTTGACACCGTGTTGTCGACTCGACCGGTTGCTGGCCGCAGAATGGCCAAACCCTGGATTTGACCGGCGATTTCCGTGAATTCGGATCTCAGATTGAGACTTCAGTCTCAAAAAGCAGCGGGAGAACCCTCAAAAAAGTTGTCCGAATCCCCAGAAAACGGGCAATCTCATGAGTAACGCCTGTAACGTTCGACACGCGAAAACGCTTTCAGAGGTGTCAAAAGCGAAGTTCTCGCACAGACAACGCGGAAATTGGCACGGAACTAGCTACACACAAACATCGGATGCCAGCGGGTGTCCAACTAGCAAGGGGAGAATAGCCATGGGAATGTCACGAATCAGCATCGCAACTTTGACTGTCTTGGTTGCCGCCAGCTCAATCGCAAACGCACAACAAGCGGTGACCACACCGATCAACAACTGGAGCTACCAACGCCATGCCAGTACGGCCACTGAAGGATTTCTGCGAGGTCATGCGGCGGTTGTTCAGGCTGCCGGTCAAGCCAGATACCTGAACTCAGTTGCCGCGGTGAACTATCAGGAAGCCGCGCGGCGTCGCATCGAAAACAGCAACTTGTACGTCAAGACCTACTTTGAAAACAAGGAAATCAACCGCCAGTACCGTGAAAAGTACGCTCCGGTGCCTCCTACGAAAGAGCAATGGGCGCGCATCACTGCTGCGGCATTGCCGGACCGTTTGACGGCGGAGCAGTTCGATCCGACTACGGGCGCACTGATTTGGCCCCATATTCTCCGCACCGATGAATACAAGGCTTTCCGCACTCGCATTGACGAGTTGGTCAGCAACCGCACGCCGGAAAACAGTGGCGACGGAAGTCCTTCGCAACGAGAGTTGGCGGAACTGATTGATGGAATGAAGCTGTTATTGAAAAGCAACGTCGGCACTGTTAGCACGAGCCAATACGGGGCTGCTAAGTGGTTCTTGATGTCGCTGGATTACGAAGCTCAGCTTCCAATGAACGGTATCCCGGTTGCGGCCAACGCAGCCGCGGGTACTGATAACTCCGCAAATTAATTCCCGAGTATCCAACACAAAGGAGACGCCATATCGAAACAAACTTTTTGCTGGGGAACGCGGTAATTCTTTCTTTCCCTCACCGCAATTTGTAATAACTGCGTCTCCCCACCACGGGCGTCCTTTCAACTTCGAGAGGGCGTCCTTTTTTTTTGTGAGGGCTTTTATGAAGGCGGCCGTACTGGTACTTGGGGCAGCCACCTTGTTTTCTTCAGGTTAAGGGTCGGCCATCAGGTTAGAATGCACTTGGATTGACCGTTGCTGACGGTCATGGAATTCTCACCTGCACGCTCTCACCTTCTCCTAAGCGGTTGTCGATGTCCTATCGTGCGCGCAATCTGTATTGCTGGTGGTTAGCTTGTTGGGGGCTGGCCAGTTTGCCACCAATCGGCTGGAAGACTGTTGCGGCCAACGAAGTCTTGGTCACGCAATCGCCCGACCAGAAGATCAGCCAAGAGCAGCGCGAGTTCTTTGAACAACGGATTCGTCCGGTGCTGGTGGAGCACTGCTACGAGTGCCACAACAGCTCCGACAACGCGGAAGCGGGCCTAGCGTTAGACGATCGCGATGGTCTGCGGCGGGGATCGGACGAACACACGATCTTGGGCAGCGATGGCTCTCTGGATCCGTCGTCCAGCCGGCTGCTAGCAGTGTTGAGGCACGAACTCGATGGTTTGGAAATGCCCGCTGGTGGACCCAAGCTGGACCGACGAGTGATCGACGATTTTGAGCGATGGATCGCCATGGGCGCTCCCGATCCGCGCGATCAGCCACCTGCGCCCGAAGAATTGTCGCAGGTCACTTCTTGGGACGCCCAGCTGGCGCGCCGCAAGCGTCACTGGTGTTTTCAGCCCATACAAGAGCCGGCGCCGCCCGGTGTGGATCAAGATTGGTCCGAACAGGCCATCGATGGTTTTCTGCTAGCGCGCATGCGGCAGCACGAATTGCAGCCCTCTCAGCCGGCACCGCGCCAAGTCTTAATCCGCCGGTTGTCCTACGCTTTGATTGGCCTGCCGCCCACGCCGGAGCAAGTCGAGTCGTTTCTCGCGGACGGATCGCCAGACGCCTACGAGAGATTGGTCGACGAACTGCTCAATTCGCCCAATTTTGGCGAGCGCTGGGCACGGCACTGGATGGACTGGGTGCGCTACGCCGAATCACACGGCAGTGAAGGCGACCCACAGATTGAAGGCATTCACCACTACCGGGATTACCTCATTCGTGCGCTAAATCAAGATGTTCCTTACGATCAGCTATTGAAAGAGCACATTGCCGGCGATCTCTTGCCGTCTCCCCGGATCAACGACGAACTGGGCATTAACGAATCGCTCATTGGCACGGCGCACTGGCGAATGGTGTTTCATGGATTTGCTCCAACAGACGCCTTGGACGAGAAAGTACGTTTTACGGACGATGCGATCAATGTGTTCTCCAAAGCGTTCTTGGGTCTCACGGTATCTTGCGCGCGCTGCCATGACCACAAATTCGATGCGATTAGCCAAGCGGATTATTACGCCTTGTTTGGCGTGCTGGGGTCGGTGCGGCCAGGACGCGCCGCCATCGAAACGCCCGATCGACTGCAACTGCACCGACAGCAACTAGATGAGCTGAAGCCCCAAATTCGCGGTGTCTTGGCACGCGCGTGGCAAGATCAGCTGTCGAACGTCAGACAGCTTCCAGAGTTCTTACTGCAGGCGTTGCAGCTGGATGGTAACGAGCTGGGCGATGAAGCGGTTGCCAAAGCCTGGCAACATCATCACGCACGGCTTGCTCAGGAGTTAAAACGGTCTCGAGAGTTCTTTCAGCAGCCGCATCTTCAATATTGGGATCTGTCGCGCCCGGAAGACTACGCCGACTGGTTTCGTTACGGCACGGGGTTGGATGAGCAGCCCAGTTTTGCCGGCGAGTTTGCCGTGGCTGAGTCCGCCGACAGCATTCTGGCGGGCATTTACCCGGCTGGCGTCTACAGCCATCTGATTTCCACCAAGCACAGTGGCCGCCTGACTTCGCCGGATTTCGCGGCCAGCCCGGATTCAAGGTTGGTACTGCAAGTCGTTGGATCCAACCAGGCGACGTCGCGCTATGTGGTGCACAACTACCCCAGAGACGGCACCGTTTACGCGGTCAGGGAAATGAAGGGAAACAAGTATCTACGTTGGAAATGGGAGGCCTACGATCTTGACTATTGGCAAGGCGATCAAGTGCATATTGAGCTTGCCACGGCCAACGATGCTCCGTTGCTGGTCAAGCACCAACCGCGATCCTGGTTCGGCATTCGTCGAGCATTGGTCGTTCCCAAAGATGGGCCGCCACTGCCGTCAGGTGAGATCGAGTTGCTGACGGACTGGTTTGAAGCTGCTGCGAAGCGTCCGCCGCAGACCGCAGGTGACTTGCGTGCTCTGTCGATCGGCACTCTCGACACCGCCGTGCAAGCTTGGGCCCGTGGCGAAGCTTCGGATTCGCAGGCGTTGATGCTGAATCGCTGTTTGACCGAAGGCTTGCTGCCGAATAGTCCGGCTGAAGTTCCCGGTGCGGGCAAGTTGCTGGACCAGTATCGCCGGTTGGAGCGGGAGATTCCCACGGCGACTCGGATACCTACTCTGTCGGAATGGCGAGGCTCCGACCAACGTCTGTTTGAGCGCGGAGATCATCGCCGTCCAAGTTCGTTGGTGCCCCGTCGATTTCTGGAAGCCATCGATGCAACACCCTATGAAACTGGGCTGAGCGGACGTTTGGAATTGGCTCAGGATATGTTGCGCGCCGACAATCCACTCACGTCACGGGTGATCGTCAATCGCATCTGGCATCATCTTTTTGGACGGGGGCTGGTGGCAACGCCCGATAATTTCGGGCGGTTGGGTGATCGGCCAACGCACCCTGAATTGCTCGACTACCTGGCGTCTCAGTTTCGCGATCAAGATAGCTGGTCGATCAAGACGCTCATTCGCCGGATCGTGACCAGCCGCGCGTGGCGTCAGGATTCGCGACCGTCGGAACAGGCGCGCCGGCGAGATCCGCAGAACTTGTGGTTGTCTCACTTTCGAGTCCAGCGTCTGGAAGCGGAGGCGATTCGCGATTCGTTGCTGGCCGTTTCCGGACGGCTCGATCCACAGCTCCTTGGACCACCGGTCGGTGGAGCCAGCCACCGGCGTTCGATTTACGTACGCGTTAAGCGCAATCAATTGGATTCGCTGTTGATGGCTTTCGACGCGCCAGTTCCCTTTTCGACGACCGGGCGACGCGATGTCACCAACGTCCCCGCACAGTCGTTGTTGCTGATGAATCATCCGCAAGTGCGCGATTGGGCACGCGCGTTCGCGCTCCCGTCTAGTCAGCCGCAGTCCGTGCGGGAGCAGATCATTCGCATGTGGCAGTCCGCGTTGCAGCGAAGTCCGACCAGCGATGAGCTGCAGCACAGTCAACGCTTCATTGCCGACTTGCAGCAAACGTACCAGCGGGTTCGTGACCAACGGGTGCAACTGGAGCAACGGCTTCACGAGGCCGAAGAGCGAATCGAAGAAATACTGTCGCCCGTGCGAGCTCAATTGCAGCAGACCAGCGTATCGTCTGTTGACAGGCCGGTGGCCATGGCGCGCTGGGATTTTGCGACCCTGGACGACCGACGCGGTTCGCTGAAACTGCAGTTGCGAGGAACGGCCAAACTGGACGCAGGGCAGCTGATCCTGGACGGCCAGGGATGGGCTCAATCGCCTCCCATCGCTTCTCGACTGGGCGCCAAATCATTGGAGGTGCAAGTGCAATTGGATTCCATCGACCAGCGTGGCGGTGGGGTCTTCACCGTCCAGGATTTGAAAGGAGACGTATTCGATGCGCTAGTGTTTGGAGAACGACGTCCCAAGCGGTGGCTGGCAGGTAGCAACCACTTTCAACGCACGACTGACTTCGATGGAGTTGATGAGAGTGAACTTGCCACCTTGCATCTGGTGTTGGTCTACACTTCCGCCGGGGAGGTCACACTGTATCGCAACGGTCAGGTCGTGGGCCGCCCTTACCAGCGACCGCTGCAAGTCTTCGAAGCGGGAGAAGCTCAAGTGCTTTTTGGCCTACGACATGGAACGGCCGCTGCCGGCAATCGACTGCTGCGGGGACGCATTCAAGAGGCCGCACTCTATGACCGGGCTCTGACCGCCAATGAAGTGTCCGCGCTGGCGACGTTGGCTACCGGCAGTGTGCGCCGATCCCAAATTGTGGCGAAGTTGACCGAACAGCAACGGTCTCAAATACGCGAATTGGATCAAGTTGTGCGATCTACGAAATCGCAAATGGAACAGATAAACGTACCGGCACAACAAGAGGCCTGGGTGGACTTGGCGCATTCATTGTTCAACATGAAGGAGTTCATCTATGTCCGCTGATAGTCTTCCGGACACCTGCATGAACTCGCGGAGGCGCTGGCTGAGCACCTGTTCCAGTGGCTTTGGGATGCTGGCCCTGGCCGGTCTGCGCGGCCGCCGTGGCTTGGCCGCTCCTCCAGCCCAAGCCAAGAGTGTTATTTTGTGCTACATGTCGGGGGGCGTTTCGCAAGTTGATTCGTTTGATCCCAAACCGCGATTGAACCGTGATCATGGACAAACCATGCCGGTCAAAGTGGAGCGAACCCAGTTCAATCAGAATGGCAAGATATTTGGGAGCCCGTTTGCATTTCGCCGGTATGGACAAAGTGGACTTCCGGTCAGCGACTTGTTTCCACACATCGGCGGCTGTGCCGACGAGTTGGCCGTGGTACGCAGTATGACCACCAGCGTCAACGAGCACGCGCAAGGCAATTTTGCAATGCACACTGGCTTTCCGTTTTTGGGGCATCCCAGCGCGGGCGCCTGGATCAGCTACGGATTGGGATCCGCCAACGAGAATCTGCCCAGCTATGTGGTTTTGCGGAGTGGCGATGCGATCGCGCCGCACGGGGGCGCTGGGTTGTTCAGCAGTGGGTTCTTACCCGCCCAGCACCAGGCATCCACGGTCAAGGCCGATGGTGTTCCGGCCGTCGAGAACATCCGTCCCGCCCAATCCACCGAAGTGCAGCGACGGCGGCTGGATTTTGTCCGGCACCTCGACCGTCAGTTTTCGGTCGACTTGAACAATACGCACGTTGAAGCGGCCATTGAGAACTATGAGACCGCGTTCCGCATGCAAGCCGCCGTACCGGAACTGTGCGATTTGAGTGGCGAGACGGAGGCCACGCTCAGTTTGTACGGTATTGATGATGCCGAACCGAAGAAAGCTGCTTACGGACGTCAGGCCTTGTTGGCTCGCAAGATGGTTGAGCAAGGAGTTCGGTTTGTCGAGTTATCTTGTTTGACCTATGGAATTGGTGCTGGAGGTGCCGCCAATCCCTGGGACCAGCATGGCGAATTGGAGAAGGGGCATGCCGCCATGGCGCGCCAAGTCGATCAACCCATTGCAGGGTTGATTCATGATTTGCGGCAGCGCGGATTGCTGGACGAGACGTTGATCGTGTTTACCGGCGAGTTCGGTAGAACTCCCTTCTCGCAGGGGACTAACGGGCGCGATCACAATCCCTTCGGCTTTTCCATTTGGTTGGCCGGAGGAGGAGTGCGCGGTGGTAGCGTCTACGGGGCCACCGATGAACTGGGTTATCACGCGGTCGAAGACGTGTGCACGATTTACGATTTGTGGGCAACCGTGTTGCATCAACTGGGAATTGATCATCGCCAACTGACGTTCCGCTCAGGCGGACGGGATTATCGGCTGACAGACGTCCATGGCCACGTACTGCGGCAGTTGCTGAGCTAGTGTGATTCGCGCGGGCTCCAGGCTTGCACCCGTAAAGATGGCGACGTCGATCCGCCGAACCCACCGACGCTGATTGCATAAAAAAACCGCAGATTGAAATGATCTGCGGTCGTGATCCGTGGCTGTGGCAACCAACTTGGCGAGCGACTACTTCTTGTCGTCGTCTTCCTTCTTCACCTTCTTCTTCTTCTTTAGCGACACCTTAACGACGCGTGTCTTGGGGATTCCCATTACGGGATCGCCTTCGCTCCAGCGGTCGAGTTCCTGGAGTCGCTTGAGTCGTTCGACTCGGGTAAGTACGTTGCGGGATTTGATCGCCCCACCGGATACTCTGAGGCTTTTGTCGAGGGTCATGGACCAGCTCCAAACACTGTTTATGGCTCATCATGCGGCCGCTTCGTTTCCTGGCCGCGGTGTTTTTGCGGACCACGGAGTGTACCGCTGAGCTGGAAATCCCACAACGGCTAATTCTTTGTCGCGAGCCGGCAACCGAGAGGATGTTCGCCTAAATGCTTACTCTGTCGTGGTTTAGAGCACGTTTCGGGCAGCGACAGCGATAGGTTGCTCGTTTGAGTAGAGAATTCGTTGGTCAGGCAGTTCATTCGCCGACACGTGAACTAGGGCCCCTCAGTCGCGTCGGGCTGCTTGGGCAACTCCCATAGCCACTGACGCTGTTGTTCCAGGGATGGATGGGTTGGATCCAGGACGGGAGGTTTGGCGGGAACTTGGCCGGCTTCGAGTTCGGCTCCCCACAACAGGCTGCCGCCCTCTTCATCACGCTGAAAACCAAACGTCTGGCCGCCCAATGTGGTCAGTTGTTGCGGGTCCAATTGAAACTCTCCCAGGTCGGCCAGGGATGCGGGCGGACCTGCGTGTTGAGCTTCATACAGACGGACGCCGACGGCCAAGCTGGCTAGTCGAAACAAACAAGCACGGCGCACAAATGCTCTGCCGGCAGCCGAGGTAGCGGGGCTTAGCTGGGAGGTGAGCAGGGCGTCGAAGCGAGCTAACATGTGATTGGCCATCAACTGTTCCAGTTCGCTCTCGCACTTTTCCAGCTCGGCAACGAACACATCCATGTTCTCTGTCGGCACGTTAGTCACGCTGTCCATATAGTCCAAGTAATACAACGCGTCGCGAGATCGGAAAGGGATGCTGGCGACGCCCTGAGAAACGCCGATCGACGGATCGTTGTAAATTGGCAACATGAGCGCCCGCTCGCCTTGCATGGCGATTCTCCAGCGTGGGCCTATCGACATCTGCTGCCGGATGTGCTCCAGGACCCGTCGCAGATCTTTTTCATTAAGCGTGTTGTGTCGCAGTGCCGTCTGCAGCAATTCAACGGCCATCGAGTCGATGGCCACCGCGACTAGCTGGGATACTAATACCGGTTCAGCGCTCATGGCCTGGGAACAGCCCAACAAGCCCTCGATACAACGACGCGTAGACGCGCTGTTTTCGTCGTAGATCGCCACCTGCCCTTGCAACAACAACAGCCGACTGGCCTGCCGCATATTTTGAATATCCGGCAACAGAGTGTCGAGCGAATTCCATTTCGTCGGGTAGCGTACGGGCACCGCACCGGGCTGCAGTTGTTTCAGCGATAACTGCGTCAACTCGCGCTGTAGGTCGGAGAACTGAAGCAGAAATTCTCGCGTTGCCTGCTGCTGTTCCCAGGTTTCCCCAGGACCGGGTATTGGTGGCACAGCATCATTGAAAATCGGTAGGCCGCGCGATGATTTATTGAACTCATCGCTGGTCAGTTCAGCGAGCAAGGCCGACCAAGCTTTGGAATCATCGTTGCTAGTTAATTCGTGGTAGAAGTCCGCCATCGTGGCATCGTCCACTGGCAGGTTCTTGGCTTTCAACTGCTCCAGCCGGTCAGTCAGTTCCCTCCGCGCTGCCGATTCGCGGCCCAAGAACATCAGCGCGGCGCATGCGATGAGCAAGACCGGAAACCCGAAAAAGAGGAGCAGGCTGATGACCAGGCAACCGCGTTTGGAGCGCGGTTTTGCCTCGGTTGAAGCTGATTCACGGGTATACATGGAAGGCCAAGCTTAAGATTGCGAACGCATGGCCCGCGCGTGCGGACCGCGATCTCTACCATTGGAGCCCATCTGTTCTATAGTAACAGGTCGTAATTTGTCAGTCTGAATTTTGAAGTTGGGAAACGTTCGATGCGACAGTTTATTGCCGGCATGTTGTGGGTGGTATCTATAATCTCCATGGCCGTCGGTCAGCCGCTACTGGGTGACGATAGCCAATACCAGTTGGGACCCGATTCCCAAGTTCAGCAGGGAGTGCCACAAGGCAAGGTCACTGAGCACGAATGGGCGAGTGAAGTTTTTCCCGGTACGCTGCGCCGCTACTCGGTGTATGTTCCGGCGCAATACGACGCGTCACGACCCGCTGCCGTAATGGTCTTCCAAGACGGACACGCGTACGTCAACGCGAAGGGTCAGTTTCGCGCGACGGTGGTCATGGATAACTTGATCCACTCCGGCGATATGCCGGTCACGATCGGCGTCTTTATCGACCCTGGTCACAAAACGGATCGGCTCACAGGACCGCGCGGTTGGAAACCTACGCCTTCTAACCGCAGTTTTGAATACGACACTTTGTCGGACCAATACGCTCGTTTCCTGCTTGAAGAAATATTGCCGGAAGTTGGAAAAACATATCGGCTGACCGACAACCCGGACCTGCGTGGCATCTGCGGCATCAGCTCGGGCGGTATCTGCGCTTGGACGGTTGCTTGGGAGCGGCCCGATGCGTTTCGCAAGGTTTTGAGCCACGTTGGCAGCTTCACCAACATCCGAGGCGGTCACAACTGCCAGGCTCTGATTCGCAAGACAGAGAACAAGCCGATTCGCGTGTTCTTGCAAGATGGTAGTGGAGATCTGGACAACCAGCACGGCAACTGGCCGCTAGCCAATCAGCAGATGGCTGCTTCGCTCAAGTTCAAGGGCTATGATTACAAGTTCGTCTATGGCGAGGGCGGACACAACGGAATTCACGGCGGAGCCATCTTGCCGGAATCGCTGCGATGGCTGTGGCGCGGCTGGCAGGACGTACAGTAACCCGTGGTCACGGCACTAACCGGGCAATAGCCCGAGAACCGCGGGACTGGGCCTGGGGATCACATGGGCGGCTATCAGGGTGCCCAGGCCCTGGACTTTGGGGGTGGCGGCATCGATGGCCGCGCGCACAGCGGCCACGTCACCACGAATGACGATCGTCACGTATCCGCCGCCCAGTTTTTCTTTGCCGACGACTTCCACCTGAGCTGATTTGCAAGCGGTATCGATGGCCTCGAAAACCGCGGTGAAGCCTTGTGTTTCGATGAAGCCGAGAGCTTGGATGGTGTTGGCGTTCATAGCTGGTGCTTCGCTGGCAGGTGTTGGTTGTTTGAGAACGTCTTGTTGTATCAGTGGATTGAACTCGGGTCGGCTATCGATCCCTCGCAGACCTTCGGCGCTGGCGCGCGGGATGACGGTAACCCTCGGGTCCCCACCCATGGTCCGCGCGATGTCCGCACCTTGGGCGATCGCTGCCGAAACAGCATCTATCGGGCCGGTGATTTTGAGGCACGTTCCCAGGAAATCGTTCAGTTCAGCCTGCCACAACTCAATGCGGGCGGACTTTTCCATGGCGTCCAAGGCGGGCGTCCAGCCGGTCGTTTCCAGGATGCCCAGGGCAGCGTTGTCTTGGTCCACCAACGATTACGTCACTTTCTTCCGCGTAGCAAACCACGGGGCTCCGTTCACGGAGAGTGTCCCAAGATCCACTGAGTCATCAGTTCCAACACCGTTGGTGAAAAGGTCTCTTCCAACTGTGCGTATTCGGTCGGGAGACCGGTGGTACAGCTTTGGAACAGATGATTGTAACCTTTCAGAATGTGGACTTCGACGCGGGAGTTGCCTGCCTGCCTGAGGGCGTCTTCAATTGCCGGCACGTTGAGTCGAGGGTCGATCTGCAGATCCTTGTCGCCATTCAGCACCAGTACAGGACATTGGATTTGCCGCAGAGCCTCGCGCGGTTCGTGCAGCATGAAATAACGGTACCAGGGGCTGAGCAGCCCCTCCAAACTGGCTTCCAGTTTCGGCGTGTCGGGCAGCAATTGACGTTGCTCAGGCGACAGTTTGGCGAGCTCGTCGGCCAAGACTTGCTTCAGTTTTTGCCGTAGTTCTGCTTGTGGTGTGGTCGTATCGATGTGTGCATACAAGGCTCGATTGAGTTGTAAACTGAGCGCGACTTGCTCCGCGGGTGCCGAGGCGGCTTCGGCGATCAGCTGAGCTTGATTCAGTAGCACTTCGCGTCCATTCACGCCGGGTCCGGCGAGCAGTACGAGCCATCCAATGTCATCTCGTTGGCTAGCGACCATGGGCGCCAAGTAG
>JANQOL010000619.1 GCA_028289675.1 Pirellulaceae bacterium | reverse complement strand
CTGCGCCGATGTGGAGTTCTTCAATGCGTCCAGTCGCTGACGCAGTGGCACGTCGCGCCAAACGGACTCGTCGCTGCCGGCGTGCTGCATCACAACAACCGCATAGCCGCGTGCTGACCAGTGCTTGGCTCCATAGCCGCAAGCGCGGCGCGATCCACCAAGTCCGTGGCTGAACAAGATCACCGGCGCAGCTTCGCTGCTTTCCGGCAAAAAGACGCGGACAGGAATCTCCCGCTCGCGTTGATCGTCTTTGATATCAAGATCGATCGGTTCGCTGATACCCCCTTCATCAACTCGTAGCGGATCATACTGTTGCCCCTGGACTTTGGCACTCAACATGCAAACCACCAAACCAACGACCGCGATAAGCACTTTGGGGAAAACGAACGAACCGGACTCAGAATGCACTGGAATCATATCTCTAACTCTGATTGTTGTATGCAAGTGCGGGGCGGGCTTGGCAGGTCGGCCGAGCGCCTGGAACCCGACCTGAGGTATCAACAGACCCGATACCTACTCAACCCATGGGCTAGGCAAAAGTTGCGTAGAATCTGTCCGCAGCTACTGACATGCTACGAAAACGAGGATGTCACTGGGCAAAGACGGGATGCGTCGATTTCCCGGCGGAAATCAGATAGGCGAGCAAGTCCAGGACTTCCTGCTCATTCAGATTGTCGAGCAGCTCCGTGGGCATCGTCGAAACCTTGCTGACAAATTCCTCTTCGATTTCGGCAACTGCTAGCTTCGTGGTTTGGCTGGGGCGTTCCAGATTCGCGGCGATCGTAACGAAGTCGCTGTCACGAGAAATCACCCTGCCAGTCACGGTTTTTCCGTCCAGGGTCAGAAAGATCGTCACCGCGTACTGGTCAGAGATGGCCTTATTGGGTTCGACAGTTGCCTCAACAATGTCCTTGATCTTGAATCTCTGACCAACTTGCGTCAATTCCGGACCAAGTGATCTCCCCTCCGCTCCGAGCCGGTGACACATAACGCACTTGGCAGCGGAATACATCCTTTGGCCATTCGCAAAATCCCGACCTTGCAACGAGTTCTTCGCGGCAGCCAAGATCTCGGCAGTTGTCCATTTTCGACCAGGGCCGGCAGGCAAGGGCAATGCGGCGTCTTCTGAGTCGTCGACGGTCAGTGGAATCGCTTCGACTGCAGCGCGACCGTCCTCCGGAATCTGGTCCAAGGCTGCCTCTCGAATGCGGGACCAGAACTCGGTATACCAGTACCCTCCTTTCGAGTTCCTCACTGCGTCCGCCATTAACTCGAAATACCGTGTTCGTTGCCGCGGCGTCCAACCGGATGAAATCCACACTAGCATTTGTGCATCGTGCATTCTGCTGACGAGCGGCGCGGATACCAAAATGTCCTTCACGGACTCACCGTACTTGGCGTTCCTTTCAAAGCCGACTTTTCCCAGGGTGGGACGTTGCCCTGAATCGGATTCCATATGAGCCAACAAGACGTCAATTGCCTGGTCGTGCCCCAAGTAGCACATTAACCGCGCCAATTCTCGCTGAATGCTTTGTTCCTGGCTTTGAAATCCTTCAATGGGTCGCTTTAAAGCAACGCGTACTGCTTCGCGTGTCACGTCGTCTCCACGCGCCGCACACAGCTCCAGCGTCCTGAGAACGGACTGTCGCTGCCAGCTCGCATCGAACTTGCTGAAATCCACTTTGGCAAGCCGTTCCGCCACGGCAGTCAAGTCTTCCGCGGTGCCCTGTCGCGCCATCGCAAGCAAACCGGTTAATGGCGCAGGCTGGGAAGCCAAAACGCGACTCCGCCAATTCTCGAGTGGCTGCGATTCGAGAGCGACTCGAGCGGCGAAGCGGATAGCGCGATCTTCACTATCCAAGTTGGGCAACGCCATATCAGCCGCCAATTCACTTTCCAGACCGTGGAACTGTTCCAACTGCAGCCGCAAACTGCGCAGCTGTTCAACACTTGGATCCAAGCCACTTGCAACTACTGGTGCAGTCGACTTGCCGCCTCGATATCGAACTCGATAGACGGCCGATCCCAAGCGACGCCCGCCAACAATGAAGTACATTGCTCCGTCCCCGCCGAAGGTGAGATCGGTAACGGGCAAGCCGCTGCCGCCAACAAACTCCTCGTAGGTCGCTGTATAACTAGCGCCTTTCGGTTCCAAGTGGACGGCGTAGATGGTCGCAAACGTCCAATCGCAAACGAACAGTGCGCGTTGGTAGCGGCCAGGAAACCGGGCGCGGTAGCCAAACGATACTCCGGTCGGCGAACCTGGCCCGATGTTCAGCACTGGACCGCAACTGTCCTGAAAGTATTCGGGCCACTTGGCGGCGTCGTTTCTCCAGCCAAATTCGCCGCCGCTCACCAAATGACAGATTCGAGTCGGTCGATACCACGGAGCTCCCAAATCCCACTCCATGTCCGAGTCAAAGGTGAACAAGTCACCTCGGTCATTGAAGGCCAGGTCAAAGCTGTTGCGCAAACCGCCG
>JANQOL010000608.1 GCA_028289675.1 Pirellulaceae bacterium | reverse complement strand
CAGTACGGCATGACCTACACCGGTACGCCCATCGGTCTGGCAGGACCTCCTCACATCCCATTGGGCTCGCCCGCGGGATTGAAGAAGCACACGATGCGCAACACGACGCATCGGAATCTGCCGGATCCGGTTGAGCACTTGAAGATCAATGTGCGACAAACTCCGGGCCAGAGCTACCCACAACCGCCAAGCCGCGTTCGGATCCGCGAACAGAACATCCATCCTGGTGTTCCCACCGGCATGCCGCTGTACATGCGACACAGCCAGTCGGTGCCTAGTGGAGACGCGACCAGCGCCGCTTACTGCCCGCCTCAATAATCGAGTCGGACTCCCACTCCGATCCCGTGCTGCGACGGTTTGCACGGGCTCGGAGCCACCGCGAACCTCCAGCGGGTCGTTCGCATGGACCACGAACAACGTGAATGAGTGTGAGGCGATCGAGAGTCTAATAACTCTCGATCGCTTTTTCCCAGCGCCCTCAGCCGGCACCACCCAGTTACGGTGCCCAACCGCGGGCCACACCGGGAACCCAAGGACAGGGATTTGCCGCATGATCAGGTGCAGACAATTCGTCGTGCTTGGTATCGCTTGTGTACTCTCCGCCAGCAGCGTCTTGAAATGTGAGCGCGGTTGGGCGCAAACCGCCGGCCTGCCCGGCAAAGTTCATTACCTTTTGGACTCACGCCAAGCTCCAGGTGTCGTTGCCGGCGCACAGGTCGCTCGCCGTGCTCCAGGCGTAGGTACGTTCCAGGCGCTATCGATCTCCGGACCAACCGGGCTGAAAGTCGCACTGGCTCGAGACGGTCAGTTCCTACCTCCGCTGGAGGCGCCAGTGACCACTGGCATGCTGGTCGGTGCCGTCTATCGCTTCCGCGTCACGAACATTCCGTTGCGGCCGGGAGCCGAATTGTATCCCACCGTCGAAGTCATCGACCGCCTGTACGCCCCGGCGGGCCGCGAACATCGCTTTCCGATTCCAGTCGTGCTGACCGAAGAAGACCTGCGTAGCGCCCTGGCCGGCGCGCTGGTGACCCGAGTCATTTACTTGGAAGATAGCGAAGTCGCCGAGCCGCTGGCGCAGCTTCCAGGCCAGCAACGGACGACGGACGTTGGACCTGCCGACAACGCCTTGCAGACCGCCGATCAACTGGGTCGCCCCGTGGCCATCATGCGAATCGGATCGCGGGTGCCCGCCAACCTGACCGGCGATCTCACCGCATTCTTGTACGGATCGCCACCCTGGGTGCCGCTGAAACCCGTACCCGATCAGAAGCAGATGGTGGACTCCGGTCAGTGGGCGGAAATCGTCCCGGCCGAACAAGTGGAACAGCCGTTCCCACAAACGCCGACGCAAAACTATCCACGTGTACCCATGAGCCAGTAGCGCACCCAGTCCGCCGAACATTTTTTAGTGCCGCGAGAGGATGACCGTGCCACAATCAACACCCGCAGCCAGTCCATCGCTGTTCGCTTTCTTGTCGAGCCGCGCTTGTCGCCCCGGTCAACCACTGCGTCGTCTGCTGAGTTGGTGCAGCGTGTCCGCGAGCTTGGCGCTATCCGGTTGTGGGACCCTCAATACGCAAACACTGCCGTTTCGGTCATCGCTGAATTCCACGGCCGCCACCGAGAAACGTGCTGATCCGCCACTCCGGCAACCGGCTGTTGCCCAAGCCAACGACCAAACAGCGGTCGTCCCGGTCGGTTACGAAGAACCGGTCAGCTACGAAGAACCAGCTGGCGCGTTTGTGGACTGTGGAGATGGCGCACTTGACTGTCAGCCGTGCGCGACTCCCTGTGACCCAGTACCGGCACCCGCCATGCGCAATGCTCAAGAGTACATCTTCGACGGAGGAGATCAGCAGCCGACGGTGGTCATTCGTAAAGACTGGTCCCAAGTCGGCGTCGATCCTACCGACACCGTGGTCTACTACGAGACCCTAGGTGGTCAAGTCTGTGTGCAGCCGACGAATCGCGTGCCCATCTACGCGCCTCGTTTTGGCGCGGTGCGGCAGGTCACCGGAGCGTTTTTGGCCGCCCGAGCTGTCGGAGCCGAACGTATTCTGGTTCCTGTGAGTCCTGGGCGCTTCGACGACACCGACCTGGCCGGCACGGTTAAACAACCACTTGCACCTCACGGTGAACAACAAATCAATCTGATTGACGCTTTTCAGGAGAACGCCGTCGGTACGCCCATCGCACAGATCGTGCCGCCGCTACGCATGAGCGAAGCTCTGGTACCCTTGGAAGGCAGCGACAGTATCGGTCTGGGTGGGATCACGGATGATGAAATCGCCGTCCTGGGTCGCGTCTTGCAAAACGCCCGCACCTGGTTCGTCCCCGAATCCCTCGGCGTCATGATCTCCGGCCAACAAGCGACGATGGTTGTCGATTCCAAACGGGCCCAGGACATTTTCGTATACGAGATGCCTGACAAATGCGCCATGCGTATTTGCAAGACGGCTTCCCACACCATTGCCAACCCTGGCGATGTGGTCAGCTTTACGATTCGATTTGACAACGCCGGCGTCAAGCCCCTTGGAAACGCCGTGATAGTTGATAGCCTTTCGCCTCGCTTGGACTATATTGAAGGTAGTCAACAAAGTAGCGTTGATGTTCGGTTTTCCGCAGAACCCAACGAGGTTGGGTCGCAAGTGTTGACTTGGGAAATCGTTGACCCGATCGGCAAGAACGAAGGAGGAGCAATCAGTTTCGATTGCCGGGTGCGTTAAACCACACTGCCCTTGTTGGGATGACCCGGTTTTCACCATGAGTGCTATCACGCCCGCATGCATTCAACTCGATTACGTAGAGAACACATTCATGGTGTCTTGCTTGGAACGGCGATTGGCGAGGCGTTGGGATACGCGCGTTCGGGGCTGACGCGGCGTCAAGCACTCAAGGGCTTCGGCCGGCCTCCACTTCGCTACTGTTTCTGTCCAGGCCGTGGCATTTATGGCGAGCAGACAAGACTCACGCTGCTCAACGCTCAGGCGCTGTTGAATAGCCGCAGCGATTTGCGCGTGTTTCGCCGAGCTTTCTGTGGGCGCTTGAGTTGGTACGCGCTCAGTCTGCCGTTGGATGGCAGCAGATGCACTTGGGCGTCTGCAATACGCAGTTGGCTCAGCCGCTTCTCCGTTTCAACCGGACGCAAGGGACAGGGCAGTCAGGCGGCCGCGCGGGCCGTGCTGTCGGCACTGGCCATCAACGGCACTGGGCATCGACTGGTCAAGTGGATTGAGGAATCGACCAAACTGACTCACGTGGACCCCGTCGTCATCAACGGATGTGTGGCCCTGGCCACGTTGGCCGACTGCTGCGTGGCCAAGGGAGACGAGTTGGACACCGGAGCCGCGTTGCAACAGACGATTGACGTTTGTTCGACCAGTGAGCTGGCAAATCGACTGAAGGAGTTAAAGGATTTTCTCGACCAGCGGCGGTCTCCAACCGCCGTCGCCCGTCACTTCGGATGGGAGGACGGAATCTCAGGCGACATTGTGCCTTCTACCGTGATGGCCACCTACTGCTTCTTGCGCTACCCGAAGAGTTTTCGTCGCGCCGTTGAGACTGCTATCACCCTGGGCGGCAAATCCGCGTCCTTGGGAGCCATTGTGGGTGCACTGTCAGGCGCGCACGTCGGTGAAGCCAGTATTCCTGAACTGTTGCAGGTACGGTTGGCAGGTAGCCCGCATGGCCCGGAATGGATCGAAAAAATGGCCGAGCGTTTCTCGCACTGGCCACACGGCGTCGACGACCTCCATTTAGCGCCCGCCCAGTCTTCTGATCCGCTGATGCAAATCATCCGAAATCTAATGGGACTGCCTCTGCTGGCATTTCTGGTAGTGCGACGCGGTGTAGTACCCTCGGCTAAGCACCGACGACGGTCCTAGTGCGAGTGGCACGGACATCTAGCCTGCGTCATCAACGCATTGGTTGCTCATTCCGTGGAAAATAGACCACATCAAAAGTAAAAATGCTCTACGACAATTCAACTGTTGAGGCGAGGAAGCCCCCCACACCACGCCCTGGCGCTAGCGGGCCGGTGGTTGAACTTCTTTGACGACCGCTCCCAGTTCATCGTGCAGCACCAGAATCGAGAACTTGCGGGTTGTATCCAAGTCTCCGGTGCTCAGCGTCGCGTAGTCAAACCGTCCTCGCAGATCAGTGTAACCATCTTTATAAAATCGGACGCTACCATCTTTGTGCTGAGCGTACACCTTGACGTAAGCCTGCTCGACAGGTGCCCTGCCCTGCTCCGATGTCACCGACAGCTGACCATAGGCTTCCGCCACGGAGACGCGCAACGACCGCGCGGTCAGCACTCGAGTTCTGGAAATGCCGTCGGCAGACACCTCCACGAGCAAATTGCGATTCTTCAAGTCTTCCGGCAAATCCAACGTACGAGTCCCTGCCTCCGCGCTGACCGGCAGGTCCTCGCTCAAGTTGGGACGAATCACCGGTGAAGCAGCCTCATCGTTTGAAACAAACGGTTTGCGGCTGAACAACAATTCAATATCCATCAGGTAGTAGTTCACCCGCAATTGTTCCAGGTTGCGGTAGTGCACGAGGATCTGGTCACCATCCTGCTCCAGCTCCAGCGTTGCCGCCAATTGCGCGCTTTGCGTTTGCTCCAGTTCGCGTTGCTCGGTCAACAACCGCTGATCACGATCATACTCGCCATCGGCGGCCACCAGTTCGGTCGCCTCTCTGCCGGTCAGCAGAGCATTCCGCTGATCCACCTGCTGCCGCACTTGCGCGAACAAGTCGTTCCACCGTGGCACCGGATAGCTGGCGTAACCGCTCGCGATCTTGGCCGCACGCGGATAATCGCCGCGATAAAATTCCAAGTAAGCATCCAAGTAGTCGTACTGCAACCGCTGGGCAAGTTCTTCGGGTTGCACCTGGTCAAACCACTGGAGCGCGGATTCGATCCGGTTTTGCAGCAGCAAGTAGTAGCACAACTGCAAACGCTGTGAGTTTGTGATGGTCGGCTGGTGGCTGATCACGTCCAACAAACGAGAATACTGCCGCGCCAGACTGGGATTCAGGATCTGGCGTTTCAAACCCAGTCGATGTGCCCGGGCGACCACCAGCGGTCGGTAGTCCAGGTGTTCGTAGCTGAATTGTTCTTGAGGATTCAAACGCAGCAATGGACTGTCGAGCACACTGCCCAACTGCCGCGTGAAATCGGGGCGATTGTGCAGCAGCTGCTCGATGCCGCGAGTGTCATCGTGGAAGATCGCGAACGACCACAGCGACTCGTCGAAGTGTCCCACGGATGCCAAAATCTCCAGTACCGCCTGGTAGAAACCTTCGTCCTGCATGCGAAATACAATGCGGCTGAGATCTATCTCCAGCAGATTGTTGGCACGCAGAAAATCCAACACTTGTGCCGGACTTCCCCAGTCGGCAACATAATCCCAAGTCGATTGATCTACGGATTCAGGCTCGTCGACGACCCGTAACGTTGTGGATTCTGTATGGGCCAAGGTCGAATTGCGATCGTTGATTTGAGCACCATAGTGATTGAACTCGCCAGCCGCCGGAAAGTAGAAACTGTATTCGACGTGTGCGGTGCTATATGGCGGCAGCTTGAGTGGTGTGCTGCGTGTGGTCTTGCTGCCACTCAACGGCAGAGCACCAGCCGGCAGCTGCGTCAGAACTTGGACATCTCGCTCGGAGTTGCCGGGGTTGGTGACCACGACACTGGCCCGATAGGGAACATTGCTTAGCAACGACTGCGACTGCACGGGCCGATCCGTCGAGGATGATTTGTCTGCGGTTGTCAAGTAAATGTCCTGACCAACTAGCACCGGCGCTGCCTCGGTATTCGATGTAGCGGGCTCAATGCTCTCGATGTACAGAATGGCCGGCGACGGCGACGTAATCACCAACTGGTCATCTTCGACTACCAGCTCGGAGGGCTGTGATTCGAAAGGCAGATCGATGACTGCGAGCGCGCACAGAGCTTCGTTGATTGATCCGCAAGGCACCTCCAAATCTTGAGGCAAGAATGGCACACCACCCTCGCGCAGGAACTGCTGCCAGAACGCGTTGGGGCGTATTAGCTGACTCGTCTGATCGGCCAGACGAACGCGATAAAACTGTGTTTCCGCCCATTCTCTGGTCTGATCCAAGCTACGGAAGAAATCTGTGGGGCGAAGGCTCAACGCTTCCATGTCCTCCACCGCTCCGAAGAAGTCGTTGGCAACGCCGCCTAGACCCTGTGCTTTGCCGCGTTCCATGTTGGATCGTTGCCGCCGCATTCCCCGCGCCGTCGGTGGTGCGGCCTCGCCCTCACCTCCGCCATAACCACCTTCACTTCCATAGCCACCGCCGGCCAACTGGCTCAACTGCGGCAGGGCGTACGCGGATGCGACCGCTGCGCCACCGACTTCGACAAGGTCCAAAGCCCTGCCACGCAAGGCCACTTCAAACATCGCCTGGCGCGCTTGCGGGTCCACAGGATTGGCGGATAAGTAATCACCGAGCCATCGCTGCGTACCCTGGGTGAGGTCGTCCACGCGCTTTGCCAACAGAATCCGTTCCAAAGTATTTAAGCGCTGCCGGCGCCAGAGTGTCGCGAACGCCTGCAAGTCGTCGTCCAACAACCACCGATCTATCAGCTGCTTGTCCAGCTTGTTTTGCAGCAGCGGTTTGACCACGCTGTCAAAGAATTTTGGATCCTTGTGAGCCAAAAAGAAATTCAGCTCGTGACAGGCCATCCGGTTGTAGTGCTGTTGTTTCTCTTCATCGCTGTAACGATGCCATTGGGTAACAAAGCGGAACTTGTCCCAGTGCTCATCGTTGAGCAATGTGGCGTACAACCCGAACACGTCGGCTACCGTGGCATAGGTTTGCACACGCCGAGTCCTTGGATCTCCCAGCGCGCGGCGTTCCGCGGCGTCTAGGAACTCGACACGGTGGGTCTGCGCCAGATGCTGGTCGGCTGCGAAGGCCGAACGTAGCCGCTGGTCGCGGGTGGGCACCTCACCTGCAGGCAGCGGCAACTGACGGGAATCGCTGCTGGTGGGATGGACGGCAATAACCGTGACATGGCTGTAGCCGCGTAGCGTGGCGGCGGGAACGCGGACTTGCCCATCCATGACCGCCAGATTGGCGATGACCGCGGCGCCACCTGCCAGGAAATCGAAGCTCTTCCAATCCGCTGAAGCGACGGCGGCGCCTGGTTCCGCCGCCGACCTGAGTTGCCTCACTCCGTCTCGGGGTGCTTCACTGGCAGGAATTGCATCTCCAGCTGCCGCTTCTTGCAGAGTATTCTCCGTCACAGAAACTTCCCAAGGATGCACCAGCATCGTGGATTGGGGTAGCATGTTGCCCGGGAATTTCTTGGCACTCCGCCGATCCAGAATGTAGCTATATTCTTCGTCCAACCTGAGCGAATCCAAGTAGGTTGACGGCAGCCAGCTCCGCGGGCGGGCCGACAACGGCTGAGGTGGCAGCTGAATCTTATTGCCCAACGCTGTCTCGGGCCAAAACACGTCGGCTATAACATGCACCCGAGTCACGGCATCCGCTCCAGCAACATCCACCACCAGCTGCTCTTCGTCCATTTGCGCGCTTCGAATGATCACGGGTTGTCGTAGCCCGGTTTGCAAAATACGGTTCGGCCCCACGACAAACTGTCCACGTTTCTCGCCAGTCTCGACGCTGATGTGCACCGTTTGGCGTGTGGCATGATCGGTCAACACATAGTCCCCAGCTGCCAGTGCCTCGACCGACAGCGCCCCCTGCCCTGTTTGCAGTCGGTCACTGAGATCCGCATAGGAGACATTGCGCCGCAATTCGACGAGCGAAAAACCGCGGGCATCGGCATGATCGGTGCCCAGTGGCAACGTCAACACTTGATCACTGCTGAGCTGCATTCGAGCGGGCCAGCGGCGGTGAAAGCTATTCGGTCGAAATGTGGTGGCTTTGATGCCTTGTGCGCGGACCATCAAGCTCTCGATGTCCTCCAGCGCACCCAACTGAACCATTCCCTGAGCATCAGTCGCGAGATCGAATTGCTGCTGTGTCTTGACGGTCCCTGGCTTGAGCGCTGCGCGCACCGGCAGACGCGCCAGTGGCTCACCGTTGCGGCCCAACACGAGCAAGCGAAAACCGTCGGCCAAGTGTTGGACGTAGAAGTCGCCGATTTGGTCCGTGGCCGCAATGCCGTTGCAATTCAATTGGTAGTCCGCTGACAAGTCCTGGAACTGGTTGGAATGCCGATTTAGCGCACGTCCCGACAGCTGAAAACTCAAACTGGACAAGCGCTGTGGTACCAGGAATGAATGAACGAGCTCATCCCCATCGTCCAGCTCCAAATCGGTAATGGTCTGCGTCGTCGTCACTCCATCCGCGTCGACAGCCGTCACGGTCAGTTGGCTATCTTGCAGCAGCGCGATGCTAATCGGCTGGCCATTGCATGCCAGCCGCGTGCCAATACTGACCGCCGCTTGTGTTCCGGCTACCAATGACTGGCGATCCAACAAGAAAGCGCCGCTGAGTTCATAACTTTCATGGCGGTGCTTCAGTGTGGACCGCGAGGCAAATCCGGCGTCAACGATGAGTAAGTTCCGGTCGACCGTCTTCTCAGCATAGGGAATGATGATCTTGCCGGATTGCTGTTCAAAGCGACGGCCTTCCAGTTCGACATGCGCGTTGGGTACCGGCTGGCCGCGCTCATCGACAATCTCCAGCACGTGGCCGGCGACGCCCAACCGCTCGACGGCAATCAATTCGCCTTTCTGAATCAGTGCGCGGCTGCGCTGTCCCGCACCCAACAGATCCACGACCCAAACGCCGCGCCCCGACAGCTCGGGCAGCGCGATGGTCTCCGAGTGGCGCCGGTCTGCAGGCTGTGAAAACTCCAGCGTACGCTGCGCGTTGGCGACCAAGCCGTCCAGATCGATGTCCGAGCTGATTTTGTGACTGGGATCGCGAAGATACGATGCCGTGTTGATCTCATAAATTTTGAGGATCAGTTCGTCTACGTTCTTAAGCTCGACATCCAAGCGGACGTCCTCTTCCTCCGAAAACGTCTGCGGATTGTGCGGCGCGAAACGCATCTCGACTCGCTCACGCAGCTGGCGTTGTTGCTCGGGCTCCAGGGTTGCATACCAAGTTCGGGGTTCGCCAAGACCGTAGAGAATCTTCGTTTCGGCCTGAACACGTTCGAGATAATCTCGGTTCAAATAGCCGGCAAACGCGTCGACCTGGTCATCGCCGCGCAAAAAGTGCTCCAGAAAATGACGCACCAACCCGCGATCGTCTCCCATGGCCGGCAACGGCACCTCGGGCTGCATGGCATAGCCCAACTCGACCAGTGCAGCGCGCTGATTGCGGAGGCGGCGGAGATCGTAGTATTCGGCGCGGCGCGGCAGGGAGAGGTACTCCAAAAACAATTGGCGGTCCGCGGTCCCTTCACTTCGATCCAACCGCAATAGATTACCTAGCACCAACGCTTTGAAGCTGCTTTGCGAGGCCGGCAACGTCTGGGTCCAC
>JANQOL010000596.1 GCA_028289675.1 Pirellulaceae bacterium | reverse complement strand
CGAGTGAGGATCGGCGAAATCACGATCACAGCAACCCCCGCACTCCACGCTCCACCGCCGTTCAGTTGGCTCGAATCCCGGGATCATGTGGTGGGTTGGATGTTGGAGTGGCCGGGACAAGAGCACGGTGCCATCTATATCTCCGGCGATACTGTGATGTTTCCCGCGCTCGCGGACTTCATCGAGAAGCATCGGAACAAGATTAGCATCGCGATCTTACACGCCGGTGGCGTGCGCTTCTGGCTCGATCTTTGGAAAGGGCTCTGGACGTTCGACTCCGAGCAAGCGGCGGCCATTGCCAGTTCCCTCCAACCTCGGACGATCATCCCAATCCACTACGAAGGTTGGAGTCACTTCAAAGAGGATCAGAAGTCGAAATATCAGGCAGCATTCTCTGCCGTGGAGGTCGAAGACCGCATCCGGTGGCTCAAGCCAGGTCAAAGCGTTGTGCTGGACTTCTGAGTGCTGCGGTCCAAGAATGTGATGCACCATCATTGTGTTTGAACGTATCACTTGCCTAGAGCGTATCTTGCTCCCTTAAAAACAGCTTCGAGTCTCTATGATTACCGGTTCCGGTTGCCGACAAAGGTGCTGTAATTCTCGACGGTCGGCTCCCGAAGCCGAGGGTTAGCGCATGTCAGAGAAGTGTCAGAAAACCGGTCTGACTTCTTGCCAAACTATGTAAAATATGCAAATCGGGCCGGAGTTGGATCGCCCCGCGATAGCGTTGGAAGTGCCGCGACATCAAGAAGTTCTGTCGAGTCCCTGCCTTGGCTAACCGTGTCGCGAGAGCGGCCTCCGGAGCCTACACTGTACCGTCGGCTTCAGAGGCAGAAGGGCGAAAGCCAGAACTCGAAAGCTGGCAATCATTTACAATCTTCCTCAATCAGACTGGGAGTATCTGGGGAGTGCAATGGCGACGCAGGAAGTCGATGTTTGACAATGGATGTCGGTGATTGTGAGTACGACATTGAGTTTGTTGTAGAGCGTTGGTCATCTATAGATCCCAGAGTAAGGCACGCGATCTTGGCTCTGATTGCCGCAACTTCAGATTATTCGCATCCATCATCGGACTGATCATCGGCTCAAATAGACACGCTTGCGGGTAGCCGGGAAGTTCCAATACCCAGTCTCTCAGCCCAACTTTGACGTGAATGGCCGTATCTTTGTCGCCGGATGCCATCGGTTGCACGTCATTCCTACCCATACGGGTGTTTTGTTGTCAGCGGGAGCTACCAGCACGGAGTGGCGGAACCGCTGAAACGTGAACATCGAATCACCCTTCTAAGCGATCGACGCTTATTAGGCAGGAGTCGATTCGTGAGCTGGCCTGATAACTGCTGCGATGACAAGGCCGACCAAGAAACACCCGACGACTACATCGACGACAAACATCGCGGTGTAGAAACCGTCGAAGTGCATCCAGTTGTAGTATGCGATTCTACTACAGAAGGTTTTATCGCGACTGGTACGGCGGTCTCACATACTGGGAATACTCATGCACCAAATCACCATCATCACCAACGACACCGAACTAGACGCCGCCTGCAAAGCCCTGGACGCGCTGATCGCTGGCAGGTGTCCGCAGCCGACGAACCCCGCGAACGTGCAGCATGGGCAATTCTGGGGCATTGGTTCTCGGAGAGTGCAAGAAAATTGCGTTATAGCAGGAGGCCTGCCAGAATGAACAATCAAGTCGCTTGGCGGCGTAACTGCGTCGAGAAATCAAGAGCTTGGCGAAAAGGCCAGGCTGGTAACTCCGAAAAGCGAAGTATCTACCTTCATGAAACACACTGGAATAGTGGCCTTATTTTTCGCTCTCTTGACGGTCAGCATATCGGCCCGGGGTGCGACGCTCAAATTTAGCGACGAGGGTTCCTTTCTGGCCTCGGCGGGAAACGTGGCTGTCGAACATTTTGAAACGTTGGAAGCGACAGATACAAGCTTCACGTTGATCGAGACACCATTCTTTACAATGGACCCCACATTCACGGCAGATGGATTGTCTGTTGCTACAGACGGCGTGGACGCTACGGATGGCACGGACAACTGGATTCTGATGGCCCCGATTGGCGTCGGCGTACCTGCTGGAACAGTAATCATCGATTTGGCTATTTCCAGCAAGACGTTTGGATTCAATGTTTTCGACTGGGGAGACCTTAGAACAAGTCTTCATTCCCTGATTTGATGAAAAACGTTACGACTCCGCCTTGTTGATTTTCTGGTCAAGGAAGACGGAGCCGTAACGATGAGGACGAATTATCCCAGCGATTTGACGGACGGACAATGGCAATTGATTCGCCACTTGTTGCCCAGAGCAAC
>JANQOL010000593.1 GCA_028289675.1 Pirellulaceae bacterium | reverse complement strand
CGCTGCGGTGTATGTCGTTGCTATATTGACGACGAAGACCTGTTCTGCGCCAACTGCGGCACGGAGAATCCAACCGCGGACGCGAGCGTCAAGAAGCTGGAGCACCAGCCCAGCCACTACAGTTTTGACTGCCAGTCCTGCGGGGCGTCGATGAGCTACGATGCATCGGCTCAGGCGCTCCGCTGCCCGTTCTGCGGCAGCACGCAAATGGAACGTCGGACCAGCACGCGTTCCGTGTTGCCCAAACTCGTTTTGCCGCTCGCGGTAGATCGGGCCTCCGCCGAATCGCAGCTACGCACTTGGCTGTCCAGTGGGTTTTGGCGACCCTCCGATGCCGCTCGTGCCTCCACCATCGGCGAAATGGCTGCGGTCTACGTGCCGTACTGGGTCTTCGAAGCTGCCACGGACACACGCTGGACCGCCGATTCGTCACCCGCTCCACCGGGCTCCCGCGGGGACTGGTATCCGGTCACCGGGCGGAACGCGTCCGAATATTCGGGCATCCTGGTTGGCGGCAGCAGTATTCTGACGGCTTTTGAGACGGAGTCGATTGCGCCCTTTAACTTGAAGACGGCGGTCGCGCCCGATGACATCGATCTGGAAAACGCGATCGTCGAGGACTTTCGCGTGCCTCGCAAAATGGCCCGCCCATTGGCGCGTAGCGCGATTGAGCAACGCGAGCGCCAAACGTGTCAGCGGTATGTTCCCAATCGACCACGCAATGTCAAAGTGAATGTGCGAATTTCGGCTATGGTCGGCCAACCGGTGCTGCTACCGGTATGGATCATGGCCTATCGCTACAAGAAGAATGTCCACCGGGTGTTGATCAACGGGCAATCCGGCAAGATTGCTGGTACGGCGCCGTTCTCGTATCGCAAACTGACGGCCATCATTTTGATGGTGGTCGCTCTACTGTTGGTGATCGGCGTCATCGTCTTGGTGGCCAATCAATAAGCAGACGTGGTGATTTTGGACGAGCACTGATTTCGAAGGTGCCGTATGACCGAAAGGCGCGAACAGCGTACACTGTGAGTGCTGCGTCGCCGGTGTACGTTGCTTTGCCATCGGTTTGGGGACATGAGTAGGCGCTTCATGGATGGTCCAGGGTCGGCGCCGCGGTGGTCCCCGCAATGGTGTGTGGGTGTCGGAGCGATCCTCCAGAATTTTGTGGTCAGGGAGACATAATTTGGCTCGCGAGTCGATGATGCAGCCGTCAGGACCGGATGACGAACCCGATATCGCGCTACGACCAAAGCGCATTGCCGAAATGGTGGGCCAAAAAGAGGTTGTGGACGTGCTGCGTATTGCCATCGACGCGGCTAGCAAACGCGACGAACCCTTGGGTCACATTCTGTTTGATGGCCCGCCGGGATTAGGCAAGACGACGTTTGCCACTTGCATTCCCAGAGAAATGGGCGTGTCGGTACAGATGGCCAGCGGTCCAGCTCTGAAGGCTCCCAAGGATATCATCCCTTACTTGACGAATATTGAAGACCGTTCCGTCCTGTTTGTGGACGAGATTCATCGGATGCCCAAAGCGGTTGAGGAATACTTGTATACCGCCATGGAAGACTTTCGGATCGATATTGTGTTGGGCGAGGGAGTCAGCGCACGCACGTTGAATCTGCAGCTCAAGCCCTTCACGTTGATTGGTGCGACTACCCGCGCGGGAATGCTCAGTGGTCCCTTGCGTGACCGCTTCCAAATACGCGAACATCTTGGGTTCTACTCTTTGCCCGAGTTGACCGAGATCGTTGAGCGCAACGCGGCCAAGTTGAACGTGGTCGTATCCTCCGATGCATCGGTGGAGATCGCTCGCCGCAGTCGTGGCACGCCGCGGGTGGCCAATAATCGGTTGTTGTGGGTTCGCGACTACGCGCTCAGTAAAGCCGACGGCGATGTGAGTCTACCCATCGTGGAGCGAGCCATGGAGATGACCGGCATCGACGCCATGGGGCTCGATCGCCAGGACCGGCGCTACCTGGAAACGCTGATCAACGTCTTCACCGGCGGCCCGGCCGGTATCGAGGCTGTGGCCCACACCATGAATGTGCCTTCCGACACGCTGGTCGATGAGGTGGAACCGTTTCTGCTCCGCAGTGAGTTAATTATTCGCACTTCGCGCGGCCGCTGCGCGACCGCCAAGGCCTACCAACACCTGAAGATGGACGCTCCGCCTTCGAATCCATCCTCGGACACGCCGCTCTTTCCGTCCGACCATGACGATGACGGGTAGGTGCTAAATCCGCCCCATCGACGGCCAGACCGAACCACAGTACAAGCAAGGGAACAAGCTATGGACAACAGTAATCGCCGACGATGGCTGACGGGTACTGCCGGGACGCTGGCCTTGGGAACAGCGACTGCCGCACAGTTGGCGCACGCGGCCCAAGATCCCGTCTCTGATCCGTCGGCGGACGCGGAACCCGCGACTCGCAAAGGCAGGATTCGCCAATCCGTCATGGGCTGGTGCTTCAAGCCGATGCCACCGCTGGAGCTGGCAAAAGCCGGCAAGCGGTTGGGTTTGGCGGCCATCGAGGGCATCGATTCCAAGTTCTACCCGGAAGTAAAGAAAATCGGATTGGAAATCTCGTTGGTCGGCAGCCACGGATTTGCCAAAGGACCGGTCGACACGCAACACCACACGGAAGTAGAGAGTCGTCTGCGTCAGTCCATCGACACGGCTGTCAACGTCGGTTGTCCCAACGTAATTACGTTTACTGGCATGCGGGTGTCGGACATGCGCGATGAGACGGCCGTTCGCAATTGCTTGGATTGCTGGAAGCAAGTCATTGGCTATGCAGAACAGCACGGCATCACGCTTTGCCTGGAACATTTAAACAGCCGTGACGATTCGCATCCGATGAAGGGGCATCCAGGCTACTTCGGGGACGACGTCGATTTGTGCCTGGATCTGATCAAGCAGATGGATTCACCGCGGTTCAAGTTACTGTTTGACGTGTACCATGTGCAAGTCATGCATGGGGACGTCATCCGTCGACTCCGGGCAGCGCAGCAGTGGATTGGCCACTACCACACCGCCGGTAACCCCGGGCGTTTGGAAATTGATGAGCACCAAGAAATCAACTACCCGCCCATCATGCGCGCCATCTTGGACACCGGCTACACCGGCTATGTGGCTCAAGAGTTCATTCCCACGTGGGACGAACCACTGCGTTCGTTGGAGCACGCCATCGGCGTTTGCGACGTGTGACCAACAAATGGGTTGGCACTGGTGGAAACGTGGCTACAGCGCCAACGTGGCCGCGCGACGCATCATTTCCAGACATTCCTGCCTTTCCGCGGTTGGGGTATGTCCTGCTGCCTCAACAGCATGTTCGACTAAAGTCTCCCAATTGGCGTCGCCGCGAAACTGGCTGTTGCGAAGTAGCAATCCGAATTCAACCACGCTGGCGGCCCAGCGGAAATCCCGGTCGGCATCCGTGAAGGCGACGGGCCGGTCTTTCAGCGGAAACGTCAGTAGCTGACTCACATCACCTTCGGGTTGCTTATAGCGCAGGTTGACCGCCAGCAATTCATCGGCAACGTCTGATGTGTCGGCAGGCTGCGGCGCTGGCGCGGCGTTGGCGGACTGATATCGCAGCTGAGTGCCATCGGGTGCTGGGTGGGATTCTTCGGCGGAAACAGGAACCACTTCGTACAAGGCAGTGACGCGATGACCGGCGCCGATTTCACCAGCGTCCTTGGTGTCATCATTGAAGTCCTTGGCGGCCAGCATGCGGTTTTCATATCCCAACAAGCGGTAGGAACGAACACGAGCCGGATTGAATTCGACTTGGATTTTGACATCCTTGGCAACGGTCACCAGATTGCCCGCTAGTTGCTTGACCATCTGCCGATGTGCTTCTCGCTGGGAATCGACAAAGCCGTAGACTCCGTTGCCTCGATTCGAGATCTGTTCCATCATGGCATCGTTGGAATTGCCCATGCCGAATCCCAAGACCGTCAAAAAGATCTTGCTCTTGGCGTTCTCTGCCACGAGATCCACCAACGAATCCGTCTTGGTGACTCCGACATTAAAGTCTCCATCGGTACACAAGATGACCCGGTTAATACCATCGGGAATGAAGTTGTCACGGGCGAGATCGTAAGCCAGCTGAATGCCCTGACCGCCATTGGTCGAGCCACCTGCGTTCAGTCGATCGAGGGCTCCTAGAATCTTCTTGCGCTTGTCACCGCGTGTACCTTCCAGGACGCAACCGGCTGCACCCGCGTAGACAACCATTGCCACACGGTCGTTTTCGCCCAGTTGCTTGGTCAACATCCGCATGGCGTTTTTGACCAACGGCAGCTTGTTG
This sequence comes from Pirellulaceae bacterium, assembly GCA_028289675.1. Taxonomy (GTDB): domain Bacteria; phylum Planctomycetota; class Planctomycetia; order Pirellulales; family Pirellulaceae; genus Aureliella. Next base: position 12,441 of record JANQOL010000593.1, on the reverse strand, counting down.
GGCTCGTCCATGGAGCCGGACACATCCAACAAGAACACGATATTGGCCTTAGGTCGTTCTTCCAGGTCCAACTTGGTTGCTTGCAAGGCGATGCGCACCAACTGGTGCTGCGGTTGCCAAGGACAGCTGGCGACGGCCAGGTGAGCTGAAAATGGCGTTTCACCGTCGGTTGGTCCGGCATAACCGTAATCAAAATAGTTCACAAATTCTTCGATGCGGACAGCGCCAGCCGGTGGCAGGCGATTGGCTTCTAGCAACCACTGCCGCGTCTTGGCATAAGAGGCCGTGTCGACGTCGATGGAAAACGTGCTCAGCGGAGCTTGAGTGACCGAGGCGAAATCGTTTTCGTGGATGGCCGCAAAGCGATCTCCCGAAGCCCGTTGAGCCAGGCTGAGCGACTCGTAACGGTCCCGACCCGCGGCCTCCGGTTTCTCGGCTTCAAAGTAATGGTCTTGGTTATCGACGAAGCCTTGTTCGCGGGAGCGGAAGGCAAACAGCTTTTGCACAGTCTCGAGCCTGCTCAATTGCCTGGACTCTTGGCCTGAAGCGGCGCCCATTCCGTTTGCATTGGCAGTTCTTCGCAGCAACTGAACCTCTTCTTCCGTCTGCTGGACAAGTCCCATGCCCCTGGATGCTTGGTCGCCTAGAAGTTGTTTACTCAGTTCACCGTCACTTGCGATTGCGGCAACCGCGCCGCGCTGGTTAGTGGTTGGAGCTGCGGCCAGTGCGTCTTGATCCGCCACGGGAACAATCTGCTCGACGCTCAAATGATCTTGCAGATCCGCGGGGACAGGTTTTGCAGCATCTAAGGAAGACAGGTTTGTTTTGCTTTCGAAATCCTCAGATGCAACTGTCCGAGCTGGCTGGGCACCCGACTGTCCCTTCGCCAATCGAGCCAACCGAGACTCATCCGCGCCCGACTTTGGTGGCGTCGATGTTGATGCGGGCTCCGTTTCGGCCAAGAGCTGCTCGGAAATCACTGCCCTGTCTTCGTTTTGAAAGGCGGCCTCTCTTGAGGATGAAGATTCGAGTTCTGTGACCGGAACAGTTGCGTTAGCGGGGGCCCGCTGAGCCAGCTCGCGCAGTGGCAGATGATCCACGGCCAGGTAGATGGCGACGAACAAGCACGCCACGGTGGCCAGCAAACTGAGCCGCAGTCTCCTTCCGGCGGACCGAGTCCGCAGCTGGACAGTCGCGCTGCTTGAGTCGGCATTGTCGCCGGTTTCGTGGGTTGTTGATCGGGCCGCCTGTTCGAAGATCCGGGCCAAACGTTCTTCGGACGACTCACTGGACTCGAAAGCTTCCGGTTCAAGCTCCAGCGCGTGCCGAATACGTCCTACCGTCATGTCCAAAGCGGCGATCTCCGCCGACAGCTGGGCATCGTCCTCGGCCGCCGCCTCGATGCGCTGTGCCAGATCGGGATCGACCTCTCCCAACACGTAGGCGGTTAGTTGCCATTCTTCCCAAGATGATTGGTGTCCGTTGTGCTCACTCATGTGAGAGCTCCCATGTTGGAACGGTGGTGAGAACGTCCGAGGCTCGGTGGGTGACTTAAGATTCGGCGCGCAGCTGTACCCGTAGCTTTGACACAGACTGGTGGATCAGGAATCCCACGTTGCTGACCGTGAGACCGGTTACTTCCGCGATTTGTCGGTAGCTGAGGCCATCGTGTAGCCTGAGTCGGAGGATCTCCTGTTGTCGGTCAGGCAGGGCACCTAGTTGAGTTCGCACCAAGTCGATTTGTTCGTCTCGCACCGCAGCTTCGTCGGGCTGCCGCGCGGCCTGATCGCTCAGGTGCGTCACGTCGGTTTTGGAGAACAGCGAATTCATACGAACCTCTCGCCTTGCTAAGTCGACGGCTTGATTGCGGCAAGTTTTGTAGAGCCAGGCCACCGCGTGTCCCTCGATGTCGGGCCAAGGCTGCTGGCACAGTTTGGCGAACGCGTCTTGGACGACGTCTCGGGCTTCGTCCACTTCGAAGCGGCCTTGTCGTTGGACGTATCTCACGAGTCGTGTTTCCAGCTGCGCAAACTGATCCGCGACCCAATGATTGGGCGGTCTGGTTGCGGACGTCTGTGTGGCGGACTCGTAGGACATAACAGCCCTTGAAGTGTTGGGGCAGTAACGCGGCCCACTTAACTTGACGTACCCGCCGCCCGTTTCTTAGAGCCCGATCACCTCCAGTTCCTCGTTTTTCCAGAAATTCCCCGCGTTGCTTGTCGGGACAGGCATCGCAGCTAAGCGGCGCTCTTGTGGGGACAGGCATCGCACGCTTATCAGGACAGGCACGTTTCGCCCAAGCGCTTCTTGCCAGCCCAAGCGCCTGCCAGGACAGGTACGTTTCGCATGAGGTGAAAGGGATGAGGCTAAAGGGACAGGCATCGGCAATGCAGCTGGCGCTCGCAGCGTCAGCGAGCACACGTTGGCGGGGACAGGCACCAAGCGCGGCACAGGGTAGAGGAGATAAGTGGGACAGGCGCTGAACGCAGGTTTAGAGAGACAATGCCACTGCTGCACCTTCAGGACTCGACGTCGGTATCCCCATTAGGCGAAGACTTGGTGGAATTGCCAGCAATGCCCGAGAATGTCTCTTGAGCTCATTTTCTGATTTTTACTAGAGTCCGCTTGGTTCGTAGTTTACGAGGTGCCGTGTGTCACGCGCACCAGGGCAACGGAAGGGTCATCATAATGCCTCACACTTACCAGTTCCTGCTTCTCATGACGGTAAGCTTGGCAATGTGTTCGGGTTGCCGCTGGACGAGTACTGGTCAGAACACGCTCGGTGTGAGACTGTTCCAGCAAGGGCGGTATTCAGAAGCCTTGCAACAGTTTCAAGTTGCGTTGTCGTCGGATCCGTCGAACCCTGATGCCTACTACAATTTGGCTTCGACCTACCACAAGATGGGTATTGCCCAGAAAGACCAGCAGCTGATCGAGCAATCGGAGTCCCTATACAACCAGTGTTTGGACTTGCAGCCCAATCACGTTGACTGCCATCGTGGCCTTGCTGTCTTGTTAGCGGAATCTGGTCGTCCAGATAGTGCGTTGACTCTACTTAAGAACTGGGCAGCCACAAATCCAGCTATGGCGGATCCTCGTATTGAACTTGGTCGGCTCCACCAGGAGTTTGGGAAGCCCCAAGTCGCAGAGCAGTATTTAGACGAGGCTCTTGCGCTGAATCCAAATGACTACCGAGCCTGGACCGCCAAGGGACAAATGCGTGAATCGGCTGGTGAGCTAACTCAGGCACTGCAGAACTACCAGCAGAGTCTTGCCATAAACAACATGCAAGTTGATCTCTATCAACGCGTTTCTGCCCTCAATGTAAAAATCGCGCAGAATTCTCTGTCCGGTCAAGGCAACGGCGCCTGGACGGCTCAAAACGGGCAACCTGTTGCCGGTCGCAGATATTGATCGTACGCCTGCTCGTCAGTTCCATGGAGCTGCGTCCATCGGAGGTCACTAACAGGACAGGCGCTGTTAGCGATACGATACTCAGTTGGCATAGCCAACGGTAGTTCGGGGACAGGCATTGCAGGCCTGGCCTTGTTGGCTCGCTATCTCTTATCTCGGCAGGACAGGCAGTTCACATTCCTGATTTCTGGGGTTAGGCACCGCTGAAGACTGGTCTGTGCCTGTCCTGATTACTGCCTTTCGGTGCGTGTCCTGTTTGGTCCTCGGTAGCTTCGAAGAAACGAGGCCCCAAGAAGTAAAGGAAGCATGGCCGGCTAGCAGAAATTCTGAAATAGTTGTAAGGAGCACAAGCGAAATGGCGTCTCCTAATACAAACAACTGAAATGTTTGAGGAGAACGCCATGACCATCCCGCGATCTAAACTTGTGAACGTGGGCATCACCCGCTGGTATCACTGCATATCGCGCTGTGTACGACGGGCAAGCTTGCTGGCAGAAGGGGCTGGCAGTGGCTCCGAGCGCAAGGAATGGGTAACCAAACGTCTTGAACAACTAGCCAAAGTTTTCGCAATCTCAGTTGGCGGATTCTCGGTGATGGACAACCATCTCCATTTGCTGCTGCGGATCGACCCAGACCAGGCTCGAGACTGGACGGCTGAAGAAGTAACCCGTCGATGGTTTCAGTTGTTCCCGCCACGTGGGACCAATCGAAAAAGGGTTGAGCGTTCGGAAGTTGAGAACTTAATTCAACGACAGTCCTCCGATGCAGCATGGGTCGAGAAAATGCGACTACGGCTTGCCTCTCTAAGCTGGTTCATGAAGTGTTTAAAGGAACCATTGTCGAGAATGGTCAACAAACTGGAGGGGTGCACTGGCGCGTTTTTTGAGGGCCGCTTTAAGTCCATCGCCGTTCTTGATGAAGTAGCCTTGTTGGCGGTCTCGGCATACATAGACCTGAATCCTGTGGCGGCTGGAATTGCCAGTGCGCCGGAAAGCAGCAAGTACACTTCGGTGCGAGAAAGAATCGACCACGTGTGCCGCAGTGGACGTACTTCGGACCTGCGATCCGCGCTGCAAGGGTCAACCTATGCCGTTCAACATTCAGCACAGCTTGAACACGGTTTATGGTTGGTACCGATTGAGGATCGGAGGAGTTTGGATAGCAATCACGAAGGCATGTTGGAGGGATTTACCCTGGGCAACTACCTGCTTCTAGTGGAACATACCGGTAGAATTGTTCGCCAGGGCAAAGCCGCGATTTCTGAAGATTGCCGTGACATTTTCACTAGAATCGAGATGACCGTCGAATGGTGGAGTGCAAAGATATCGCGTCTCCTACAGAACAAATTCGTCGGTAGATTTGCTTGCACCAATCGAGAACGACTAGCCTCAGTCGCTTGTCAGCTTGGATTGCGTCGTGCCCGAGAAGCGTGCGGGCTGGTCGCCGGTTAGCCTCAGTGAAAGTCGCAACGAAACGACGTGCTGCTGCCGTTAGTCACCGGCGCTTGGTGCGCGTGAACGCCAGAAAGTGGCTTCCTTTCGGCCATTCCTCGCCTAGTTCAAGCTGGATTGTCGGTATTTTGGTCACGGCTGATATGAACTGACTGGTATAATTTGCCAACAGAGAATTGGTAGCCTTCTTCAATTTTGCTGCACTCCGAGCATGACTGTTGATCATAGAGAGTCAAGATTTGATGAGCGTGCGCATCGCGGTGTCGCATTCTTGGCCAGTTTGATCGTACATACCAGCTTGCTTATTTTTCTCGCCTGCTACGTGTTTACATTTGGAGTCTCTAGCGAAGGACTGTTGCTGACGGCGCGGATTCAATCGTCCCATGACCGTGAAGTTGTGATCATTCCCGAGTTTGACGTCCCTGAAGAGGATGCCGTTGCGTCGTCACAGAGTGCGGAGCCGCCTGTCCAGTTGATGTCAGTGGAAGTTGCTACGCCCGGTAAAGAAAAGGCAGCCGAACGCGAACTTTTGAAGCCCTTGTTGGAGGACTTGAGACGCACGGACAAGATCGTGCTTCCGGTTGCGATGCGAAACGATGATGCGACAGATGATAAGCAGGTAGCGAGCCACGAGCATCCAACTGACGGACAAACATCATCAACAACCGGTGCTCACTTTTTCGGAACTTATGCTGAAGGAAAACGATTTGTCTATGTGTTGGATAGTTCAACGAGCATGCGAGAAGGAGATCGGTGGGTTTACGCCTGCCACCAACTGATCGATAGCCTGAATGCACTACAAAGGGATCAGGAGTTCTTTGTTATTTGCTTTGACAATCAGACTAAATTTTTGCTTAACAGCCAGCCCAAGTATTTTTGGGCTAGTTCTCGAAACGTTGACAAGGTGCAAAACTGGCTGCGCTCGGTCAAACTGGGAAACGATACGCGGCCAATGAACGCGCTGTTTGTCGCGCTGCAATTGAAGCCAGACGCCATCTTTCTGCTTACTGACGGACGGTTGAGAGATGCGTCGCAGCAATGGCTATCTGTGAACAACGGTGTCAATCACAACCGTATTGTTCCAGTGCACACTTTCTACCTGAGCAACGATCCGGGGCAGAAGCTAACTGACGGGCAAGCTAAAAAGCTAAGTCTGGCACGTCAGACTCTACAGAGCATCGCAGCCACTAGCGGAGGAACGTTCCGAGTCGTTGAGTGTCGACGGACGTTCCGGGCCGATCGAAAACGATAACTCGGCACACTTGGCGAGTTGTTGTTCGGACTCTTGCTAATCTACAGCCGCGCCCGGTTTCTTTTCTGGGGCGTCTTCCAGTTCTTCAGTACCGACCGCGGTCGGGCGGCAGTCCAGTCGGCCGCTAATCTATCGACCGCCTGCAGTGGCCAAGGTAGCCAACGTTAACAGCGGCCCTGGCTCCCACTTCGGATTCTCCAGGACAGGCACGTTAGCGAATGAGGGATGGCGTTGGCTGGCAGATAGGCGTTTCCTGGACATGCATCTAGCGGTCACTCTTCACTTAGAAAGATGCCTGTCCCAGGAAACGCCTGGAAATGGCAAACATGCCTGTCCCGCGAGTGCCGCCAGCGAGGTGGCAAACATGCCTGTCCCGAGAGTCGGGAAGCGTGGGAGTGGGGGCTAATTTGGGTGGGGGGTTGGTTTGGCATTGAGGGAAGCGGGGCGCGAGGATACGATTTCATCCGATTTTCCAACAATTCAGTTAAGTCAATCGGTCCGATGGCCCTTCGACGGGTCGCAGTGGTCGCGGGCGTCGTCAGATGCAAAACCGCCGGCGGTTGCGGCACCCTAGCCAGTCGCCAACCTCGACTGCTCAGCGGACGGGTTCGACATGGGGATGCTGGACATCGGATTGATTGCAAATAGCGGTGGTTTCCCGACCGCCACGACCAGAACCGAGATTTAGAAGAGATGAAAACAGACATTCACCCGAACTACCAAGAAACCAAGGTCACGTGTGGCTGTGGCTATTCATTCACGACTCGCAGCACCCGCTCGGAACTGAAGTTGGACATCTGCAGTTCTTGCCATCCGTTCTATACGGGCAAGCTGAAGTTCGTCGACACCGCCGGACGCATCGAGAAGTTCCAGAACAAGTTTGCGGCAGGTTCCTACGCCAGTCTGCAAAAGCCTAAGAAGGGAAAAAAGAAGTAAGCTGGCCTGCTGCTCGCCGTCCGCGGGCCTCGTCCGTCCGCGTCGACGGTTGCCACTGGGCGCCACCGGGTATGCGTTGACGTTGCCAGCACCCGAGCGTTCGCAATTCATCATGTGGCCCGTCGTGTTCGATCACGTCGGGCCTATTTTGTTGCTCGTTGGTCACTAACTTGTCCTACCGCGCTTAGCTCGGAAATCTCATGAATGTTCGAGAAGATCTAGAGTCCAAATTGCAGCGTTTCGAAGAGTTAGAATCGCTGATGGGCCAGGCTGATGTCATGGCGGACTCAACTCGGATGGCTGCCTACGCGCGCGAACATGGGTCGCTGGCTCGCACAGCCAACAAATTCCGCAACTACAAAAAGATGAGCGACGACATCCGCGACCTGATCGAGATGAGCGAAAGCAACGATCCGGAGGAGCGTCAAATGGCCGAAGATGAGCTGGTTACCCTGCGAGCAGAACGCGAGGCGCTGTGGGACGATTTGCTGGAAATGACCATCGGCGGTGAAGACGCAAATCGAACCCGGTGTGTAATGGAGATTCGGGCAGGTACTGGCGGCGAGGAAGCGGCTCTGTTCGCCCGTGACCTGTACGAAATGTACAAACGGCACGCGGAAGCCAAACGCTGGAAGACCGAAGTCATGGATATGAGTGCTTCCGAACGTGGTGGTTTCAAAGAAGTCGTGCTAGGCATCGAAGGAGAAAGTGTCTATCGCGAACTGCAATTCGAAAGTGGCGGACATCGCGTGCAACGCGTTCCCGAAACCGAGACTCAGGGGCGCGTGCATACGTCCGCGGCCACGGTAGCGGTGATGGCGGAACCGGAAGACGTGGAGGTTGAACTCAAGAAAGATGACTATCGAGTTGACAAGTTTGGTGCGTCCGGGCCCGGCGGCCAACATGTCAACAAAACGGACTCTGCAATTCGGCTGACCCATTTTGAAACCAATATCGTGGTTCAATGTCAGGACGAAAAGAGCCAATCGAAAAACTTGGCCAAGGCGCTTCGAGTCCTCAAGAGCCGTATCTACGATCATCGTCGGCAACAGGAGAACCAAAAACGCGCCGACGCGCGAAAGAGCCTCATCGGTTCCGGTGATCGTAGCCAGCGGATCCGCACTTACAACTATCCTCAGAATCGTATCACCGACCACCGTATCAACTTGACCCTCTATAAATTAGATCAAGTCGTCGCTGGTGATTTAACACCAGTGACCGACGCGCTGCTCGAGTACGAGAGAGATCAGCTGCGCGGAGACACGGAGGTCGCTTGATGAGCACGACGGAAACCTGGACGATTGGGCGCCTGCTGACTTGGACCACGGATTATCTAAAGAAGAGCGGTTCGGCGTCGCCGCGATTGGATGCCGAGATCTTGCTGGCTCACGCCCGGGACTGCCCACGCATCGAATTGTATACAGCTTTCGATGAAGAGCCTAGCGAGTCAACTCGAATGGCCTTTCGAGAGATGGTTCGTCGTCGTGCGGAAGGCACTCCAGTAGCTTATCTGGTGGGCCACAAAGAATTCTATTCGACGGCATTCGAAGTCAATCCCGACGTGTTGATTCCGCGGCCCGAGACAGAACATCTCGTTGTCGAAGCGTTGGACCGGGCCAAGGAGCTTGGAGAAGAGCGCGGCGCCAACCTGCGTATCGCCGACGTCGGCACCGGCAGCGGCATTATCGCTGTGACCATGGCCAAGCAGTTGGACCAGGCTCTCTTGACTGCTATTGACGTTTCCGAAGCGGCCCTGGATGTCGCGACTCGTAATGTGGCCAAGTATCAGCTCGGAGAACGCATCGAATTGTTATGCGGTGATCTGCTGTCTTGTCTTCCAGGTGAAGCACAGTTCGACATGGTTTTGAGTAATCCGCCCTACGTTTCGGCGGCGGAATACGAACTGTTGCCAAGATCGGTGAAAGACTTTGAACCTCGGCAAGCGTTGGTCGCCGGACCGGATGGTAGTGAAGTGATTTGCCGGCTGCTCGAACAAGCGGCTCAGCGTCTCGTTCCGGGTGGATATCTGATTTTCGAGTTTTCGCCCATGTTGGCCGATCGTCTGGATTCCATACTCACGACAGAGTGGACCGAGCCGGTGGTTACCAAAGATCTGGCAGGGCACGCGCGCATTGTCACGCTGTCAAAGCCCAATGGCTAACTCGCGCGAACCGGACAACAAGCCGGCCGGCACCACTACGAGTCCCGCTCGACACGTCGAACCGAAACATCCTGCTTTAAGTCCCACAGAGAACGCAGCATCATGGAAATGGAAAAACTAGTCGCCCTCTGCAAACGCCGCGGGTACCTGTTTCAATCAAGTGAGATTTATGGTGGCCTGAATGGCTTTTGGGACTACGGTCCTTTGGGAGTCGAACTCAAACGGAACGTCAAAGAAGCTTGGTGGCGGGATATGGTCAGCGGCCATGATGATCTGTCCGTACTGCCGGGAGCTCCTGCGGCATACGAGATGACCGGCTTGGATTGCACGATCATCATGCATCCTCAAGTCTGGAAGTGCTCCGGCCACTACGATCTGTTTCACGACTACATGGTGGATTGTCGGCAAACGCGCAAACGCTACCGTCACGATCAAGTCCGCGGACGCTGGGCTCAGTGCAAGGAACAACGGGTTTTTGTTACGACCATGGTCGAAGCTAGCCTGGAAGAAGAAGAATCACAACGAAGAGCCATGAAGTTCTTCAAGCTGCGGAACAAGGACTTGGATGCCCTGTCCTGGGACGGCGGATTTCAGGTGCTGACCGAAATCGATGACTTTTCCCAAGTGCTGGCGCCCGATGCCACCGAATTGGATACGTTGACCGAACCGCGCGAATTCAACTTGATGTTCAAGACCTATGTCGGGGCACTCAGCGGCGAAGAGGGAGCGGCATTTCTGCGACCCGAGACCGCGCAGGGAATATTTGTCAATTTCAAGAATGTTGTCGACAGCTCGCGGGTCAAGGTTCCTTTTGGCATCGCACAAATCGGCAAGAGCTTCCGCAATGAAATTACGCCACGCAATTTTACGTTTCGTTCGCGTGAATTTGAGCAAATGGAAATTGAGTTTTTCTGCCATCCCAATGCGTCTGCCGACTGGTACACCTACTGGCGCGATCGGCGCATGCAATGGTATCAGGCACTCGGCCTCGCGGGCGAACGTTTGCAATTAAGAGAGCATGACGCGGACGAACTTAGTCACTACTCGACGGGTACGGCCGACATCGAGTACGCGTTTCCATTCTTGCCGTCGGGCGAGTACGGTGAGCTGGAGGGAATTGCGCACCGTGGTGACTTTGACCTGCGTAGTCACATGGAAGGCAAGTTGGATGAGTCGTCGGATCCGCTAACGGTGCAGTTGGATGAGCATGGTAAGCCGAAGTACCGCGGTAGCGGCAAGGATCTGACATACCGTGATGAAGTGAGCAACGAACGCTTTACGCCGCATGTCATTGAACCGTCCGCCGGCGCGGATCGGGCGACGTTGGCATTCTTGTGTGAGGCCTACACCGAAGACGCGGCGCCGGACGACAAAGGAAAGATGCAGACGCGCACCGTATTGTCTCTCCATCCGCGTTTGGCCCCCATCAAGGCAGCCGTCTTCCCGCTCGTCAAGAAGGATGGCATGCCGGAGATTGCCAAGGACATCTATCGGGCACTCAAGAAGAAGTTCAATGTGTTCTACGACGAAAAAGGGGCAGTGGGCCGCCGCTATCGCCGTCAGGACGAAGCGGGCACGCCATTCTGCATTACCGTCGACGGGGACACTTTGACCGATCAGACGGTAACACTGCGCGATCGAGATACGCTCGAGCAGACGCGAATCAAGATCGACGAGGTGGTCAGTCAGATAGAACAACGGGTGCAAGCCTAAGCGATTTTGGCGGGAACCGGCGGATATCCACCGCGATTTCCTTGCCTTCGCGGCAGGCGGAACGATAATTCAGGGAGCTGAATTCGTTCCTTCGGAGGTGCTGCCGTGACGTCTACTTTTCGATCTGTGGCCTTGGCCGGCTGTCTGTTGCTCGGCTGCGCGTCAGCGACTCAAGCTTGGCACGGCGGTTATCCACCCTTCGGAGCCTGGGCCTACGGGACCGGCTTTTCACGTGTTGGCTACTTTCCGGCCGCACCGTGGCGCTCGCGAACCGTGGTTCGCCAATACGGCTGGGGCGGCTACGGCAACCTGGGATTTTCAGCCAGAACGCGGGTGGCCTATCGAGGTCTCTATCGTCCGGTTGTCCATTACCGGACGCGTTATTGGGCTCCTAGCTTTCCGGCGAGCTACACCTATGTCGCCGGTACTTCTTGGCCACGCTTCAACTGTGTGTCGCCAGTGATCTACCCCAGTTATCTCGTGAACTACCCAATCTTGCCGACATACGTGTTCCCTAGCTGGAGCACGGCGGGCTGCGCGTTTCCCACCGTCGCGCCGACCACAACGTTTTCGATTAGTTATCCGTATCTCACCTCCAAACTGCAAACAGCGGCTCAGCCCGTCAGTTTGGTTCAGGCGAAAACTCCGGTACTTTCCAAGCAAGTCGTTGCCCCCGATGTCAGCGCGTCCAGTGTCAGCTCCTCGACGCTGGTTCATACAAAACCGACAGAGCCTCCAGCTGAGTTGCTAGATGCAGCGGATGCGATTTTGCGGGCGGGCGGATACCGCGAAGCTGCACAGGCTTATGCTCAACTGAGCGTACGATTTGGATCTAGCCACCAACTATTGCTACGCCGATTCTTGGCTCGTGTCGCCGGCGGAGACATCGAACAGGCCGAGGTTATTGTCGCGTTAATGGCGGCCATGGGGGACCCATTGAGCCCAACCGAGCTGGCATCGCTAGGCCTAGGAGATTTGCTGCAGGATGCGAAACGGCAGGCCGCGACGACAGAACGCATGGCTGCTCGCGCTCTGCAAAACCCCAACGATGCCACCCGCATGAAGAGTTTGGCGACTTGGCTGGCACTGGCTGGTGATCTGCAGCGTTCGCAGTTGTTTATGTCACGTGCGGACCAGCTGGACACGCCGACGGAGTTGACGCCCGAAATCTTGGCTGCTCCTGATATCGAACTCGTGTCTTTCGAGTAGAATGCAAGGCGTTCGCCGACTTGCCGGGGTGCACGCATCAGCGACCCACGCATCCACCTGATCTTCGATCTGCCCACCTAGAGCGAGGAGCGCGAACGTTTCGCTTGCGCGGCATCGAACGACTGTGCCTGCCCGCGCTGATGTAACTGCCCTCGTTACCAGGAACTATGAAGCATGATATCGCGCGCAGCCTGCCAAGCGCTGGTCATGAGTTTGGCGATGGGAGTATTCGGGGCGGCTTATGGTCAAGACGACGCCGCAGACGAGAATCCAGCACTCGTCGATTTTCTGCAGGACGTACGCCC
>JANQOL010000621.1 GCA_028289675.1 Pirellulaceae bacterium | reverse complement strand
AGATTCCCGCCATGCGTTTGGAGGTTATCATGCAGCGACGAACCGGCATCTTGGTCGTGGACGAAGGTGACCCCACCGCCCACTGGAACGTCTACGAGTTTACCGCCTTGCCGCCAGCGGATTAGCATTTGGGCAAGCTACGTTTTGTGGACGTCTTCGGTCGTGCTAGTGCCACGTTACGGGTCAACCAGCGGGTCGCGTGTGCGGCTCGCAATTTGTTACGGTAAGGATTCATGGCACGCTGCCTGATCAGCTTTGGGGCTAACATTGGCGATGCTGCCCGAACAATTGAGTGCGCTGCCCAACAGCTGGAACAGCGTTTGGGCTGTACAGCGGAACGCTTCGGACTCAGCCGCCTTTATCGAACTCCGCCCGTCGGAGGTCCCAGCGGACAACCTCCATTCGTTAATGCGGTCGCCGCGGCAGAAACCGAACACTCCCATCGACAGATCTGGGAGTTCATTCGCGACATCGAATCCCACTTTGGCCGCCGACGCAATCGCCGCTGGGAAGCTCGTCGGTTAGACCTGGATATCTTGCTGTACGATGATCTGCGTGTTTGGACGTCGCAGTTAAAGATTCCTCATCCACGGATGTGCATGCGCCGGTTTATTTTGATTCCAGCCGCCGAAGTAGCTCCGGACTGGTTGGATCCGGTATCCCAATGGTCGATTTCGCAATTGGCGGACAACCTGCAACACGGCCCCGGGAACCTGCTGTTGTTAGGATCTGCCGGCAGCTCAGCGGACGATATATTGGTTCAAGCCTGCTCGCAGGCCGTCGCCCAACGACTAGAATTCGCTGGGTCGCAGCTATTCGAGCGCATTCCAGCGACCGCGCGGTGGGCCGCCTGGGTTCCGATGACAGAGGCTACGGATTCGGCCAATGTGCTCGAACTTCCCAACTTTGATTTGCCGACTGCCAAGCTACGCGTTTGGTTGACCCCGTCTGATTCATCGGACGACGGCGCCAAGTCAGTTAGCTGGGAACAGCGCCACCATGCTTTTGCTCAGAGCCTGCGTTTGGCTGATGGGGCTGTCAGTGAACTGCTGGGCTCGGGTCCCCGCTACTTGCTCGACGGCGAGGATCCAAGCTGGGCCGCTCACGAGTTGGTTGCCGCCTTAGAAGCCATGGACTGCCCAGTCGAACCACTGGCGTGACACTAACCCGAATCGCGAGTTGGCTTTCAGCTAGAAATGGTGCTGTCCAGCTGCTATCTCGATCTTTGGTGGCCGTCAACTTGCGATTAATCGCGCTGCTTGAGCTCGAGCGAAGTGGTCAAGAACGAACGGTCTCCGTTTGTTTCCTCGCCACGGCCCCCCACATGATCGTGGCGAGTCGTGCCAACCTGCTGTTGTTCGCCATCGAGAGGGCAAGCAGCCAGCTGGGCTGCCAGTTCAATAGCACTGCAGGGTCGATCGTCAGGAGACTTGGCCAAGCAGCCAAGGATGACTTGTTCGATTTCGGTTGAAGGCTGATCAGGTCCGTCGGTGTTGATCTTTGGTGGCGGCTCCTTGACGTGCCCGGCAATGATGGCCGACAACGAACCCTCAAATACCGGCCTGCCCGTCAGCATGAAGTAGGCAACGCAACCCAACGAATAGATGTCGGAACGCGGATCGGCGGCCTGATCCTGAATCATTTCCGGCGCCATATAGGCCGGTGTGCCCAGTAGAGTCCCGGCTTGAGTGAGCTCCACCGAGGGTTCCCGCTGGCTGGCTTTCACGAGACCAAAATCGAGCACTTTGACGAAATCACTTTCCAGAGCATGGCGGCAAACAAAGATGTTGGCCGGCTTGATGTCACGATGGATCAATCCCGATGCATGAGCTTCTGCCAGCGACTGGCACACCTGTCGGAGAAGATGCACCGCTCGCGCGGGTGGCAAGGGTCCGTCGCGTTCGACCAAGGTTGCAAGATCGACTCCATCAAGTCGCTCCATGACGTAGAAGAACGTACCATCCTGCGTCTTCCCAAAGTCGTAGATACTGACCGTATGTGGAGACTGTAAACCAGCTGTCGCCTGGGCCTCACGTTCGAAGCGACCCTGCCAACGTTGGGACGCTTCGCTGTTGTCGGTTCGGATGAGCTTGATCGCTGCCGGACGGGCAAGCATCTCATGGGATGCCTCGTAAACGGTGCCCATTCCGCCTTCGCCCAACTTCGCGCCCAGCCGGTACTGCCCCAGTTGAAGCGCTCGATCGACTTGCTTTCTCAATCCGCCAATCGCAATGGTAACCGACAAGCTGTAGGCAGCGAGTAACGACAGCAGGCAGCCGACGATCAAGATCCAATACGGTGGCGACCGTGGGGCGTAAACGGAACCGGCAGCCGGCGCCAGCGTCAACGTCCATGTTTGATCGGCGAATCGTACCTCGCGTTCGGTGATCGGCCAGCCGGATTGATGAATAGTCTCTGCCTCACCAGGAAAGTTCTTGTAGACCAGTTGGCGAGACGCTTCGGCATCCGGGTCACCCAATACGACTTGAAAGTCCTCCAGTCTCCTGGAACCCAATGAGACTTCCACCAACGGCCGCACCTTCAGAATGACCACGGCCAGACCATCGCACATCGATTCAGCCCCTTCTTGCCGAGGCTCGGCGGTACCGCGAAAGCCACTTAGTTTTGCACTGGGAACAGCCATCAACGCCATCACCGACAAAACGTCCTCTGGATCCTCGATGAGCGACAACGGATGTGTGACGACCGGCTCGTCAGAGTTACAAGCTGCCGCTGCGTACCGCGCTTGTTCGGGATGGGATCCAACATCAAATCCCAACACCTGCGGCACAGCGGGCGCAACAAAATAAATCGGAAAATAGAACTCTCTCGGCTTGAGTGGCAGAGGTTTGCCAACGGAATCGACGCTGCGCACGACGAAGTCGTTGAGCCCCTGAGCCCTGGCTGCAGCTTCGAAGTCAGCAATTTCCGACGCGGCGATACGCGGAAGATACGCTGACACGTACTGGCTGGAGTTACGCTGCAACGTGGGAGTCACGAATTCGCGAAACTTCTCGCCAGAGACATCGTCTGACGCCGCAAAATAGGCAGGAATGGAACGTAGATGTTCAAGTGACAGATTGAAACTCGTTTCCATATCGGAAGCGATCCGCGCCGATTCCTGTTCGAACTTCAACTGGCTCTTGCCTTGTGTCCGATCGTGCCACACGTGAAAGCTAGCCCACGATAGGACTATCCCCAACAGGCATGTGATCACCACTACAACGCGACGGCGGCGGACTCGGCCTGGAGTGCTCGAGCTCGGGTTGATTCCTTGAAGCCAGTTCTTTGATGATTTGGACATTTCATTTTCCCGGCACACACTGCAGATCACAGTGCGTTGTCAATCGTCGCCAAGCGCTGGGGTAGAGAGACCACACCAGCAGCACCAGCGAGGCATTTCCGTCGGTGGATAGCTTGTCGTGGACTGCTTCTACGAAGGTGTCGCAAACGCCCATGGCGTTTAATCGCTGACGAATTGGATTTGGCTCCGGCAGACTCATGTACCCAAACTGCGGGTGGCAGAAGAGGTACTCGACGAGCAGGTGCCAGAACTCGAAGCGCAGCTCCTTGGCTCCAGCGTATCCGCCGTGCATGCGAATGGATGTAGTTTTCGCCTCGGACAGCTGCACTGTGGCCACTGCGTGTTTTCGAGCGTCCTGCAAAATGAGAAAATCGCTTTGCCTGTTGATCAGCAGCAGAGTTCGTCGCCTGCATTTGTCCAGTTGGAGTTCGCTACGATATATCAACCGACCAGTCCCGCTCGAACTTCTTAAACGCTCGTCAATCCCCGCGTGCGGCGCTCACACTGAGTTAAGGCCGTTCCACTGCGAACTATTTCAGCAAATCACGAAATCCTTGAAAATTTCGCGGCTCCATCGGCCTCTACTTTCGGTAACCCATTTCTTTTCTCACAAACTCGTCGGCCACCATGAAAAACACTTCACTGAGCCTCTTACAGCGGGCTTGCGCGGATCGCGATAGCACAGCATGGGGCGAGTTCTATGACCTGTATTCTGGACTGATCGAAAACTGGCTTAGGCGGCACGGGATTCAGGCCCAAGATGCCGAGGACATTCGCCAAGAAGTGATGGCAATCGTGATTCGAGAGCTGCCAAACTTCGACCATAACGGACGAACGGGCGCTTTTCGGAATTGGTTGCGTACCACGACCGCCAACCGGCTTCGCCAGTTCTTTCGGGATTCCAAGAAGCCGGCTAACGAGGCGGCGCGAGCCGATGGCGGAGAACTGGCAGAGAGATTGCAAGACCCCAACAGCGACCTTAGTCGAGCTTGGAGGATCGACCACGATCGATTTGTCCTCGGACAATTGCTACAGCAAGTCGAACCATCCTTTAAGTCCGAAACTGTGCTCGCGTTCCGAAAACTTGCCATCGAGGGACTCGATGCGGAACAAGTCGCCCAGGAACTAGAAACGACCATCAATGCGGTCAGGATTGCACAATCGCGCGTTCTGCGAGCACTGCGAAAACTGGCCGATGGGCTCATTGACTGAGCGGCTGAGCTATCGCACCAATGGATCAACGAGCACCATCGATGATTCGCGACGTCCATTGTTTTGAGATACAATTGACCCGCGCGGGGACCGCGGCCATCGTTTTTCAAGGACAACTTTTCGAAATGCCGCAGTTGCCGGTTTGGAGTGTCGCGGATGTGGCTTGCTACCGGACATCCGGATCGTCAGACTCTTCAAGCGTTCATCTCGGGCCGTATCGAAGATGACGACATCCAAGAGAATCTTGAGGCCCATATAGGCGCTTGCGACGAATGCGCAAGTCTGATCGGCCGTTTGCCAATCGACGACCACTTTGTCACCTTGGACCTCCCACCGACGCGTGAACTGGAGGCGGCCAGCCAAGACTTGAGGACCGGCCAACCGCTCACTGGGCAATGGTTGGGAAAGTACAAGGTCGGGGACGTCATTGGCCAAGGCGGTATGGGCACCGTCTATCAAGCTAAAGACACGGTTCTCAATCGGCGAGTGGCCATCAAAACACTGTTGCGCCCGTCGCAGGGCACAGCTCTCGGCGCCGCCCCGTTGATTGACGAGGCACAAGCCGCTGGTGCTATTGCCCACCCGAACGTCGCGACCGTGTACGACTTCCTTTCGGTATCGCAAGTCGATTGCCTGGTGATGGAGTACCTGGCCGGTGGATCGGTCGCGGACCTGATCAATCATACGAGTGCACTGGGATGGGAGGAGGCGATCCGTTTGATTTGCGATGCCTGCCAAGGGATCGACGCCGC
>JANQOL010000588.1 GCA_028289675.1 Pirellulaceae bacterium | reverse complement strand
GGCGATTGCCGCCACAGTTCTTCGCGGAGCAGAAGAGCAATCTGATTCCCATCGACATCAGCCTGCTTGCCCAAGAAGAGCCGCGGCAATACATCTTGGGACCGGGTGACATCCTGGGGATAACCGTGGACCGAATCTTGCCCTACGCCGAACCGGACACGGTTCCTGAACTGCCTCCGGTGCACTTCCCAGATGCCAACAGCACGTTGCCACCGTCCACGGGCTTTCCCATCACGATCCTGGAAGACGGCACGATTTCTCTGCCACTGGTCAATCCGATCGAGGTCGAAGGGCTGACGACCGGTCAGGCCCGAGACAAGATCCGCGAGGCGTACATCAAGTCGAAGATCTTGAAGGAAGACGAGCAGCGTAAAGTCAGCCCCGTGGTTACGGTGATCAAGAAACGACAGATCAATGTCGTGGTGATTCGCCAAGACCAAACCTCGAACAATCAACGGGTGCTGCAGCAGCAACTGTCCCAGTCGGGTCGCGGTGTAGCGGCGACCGACTACAGTGCTACCGGAAACATCGTCAAATTGGATGCGTACAAGAACGACATCTTGAACGCCCTGATGGAGACCGGTGGTCTACCCGGCGTTGCCGCCAAAAACGAAATCAAGATTCTGCGGAGCTCGCAAGCTGACAAGCTGGCGCGTCAGCAATTCATGCGGCAGTATGCTCAGGTGCTGGCCTCCCACTACGATCCTTGCAGCTGTCCTCCGCCGTTGCCGGAAGATCCAACCGTGCTGCGAATTCCTCTGCGTCTGCCTGCCGGAGCGATTCCCAGTTTGCGGCCTCAGGATGTGACTCTGGAAGAAGGTGACATCGTCCTGATCGAGTCGCGAGACACGGAGTTTTTCTACACCGGTGGCTTGTTGCCCGGTGGACAATGGCCCATTCCGAGGGACTACGACTTGGACGCTCTGGGTGCCATGGCGATGGCAGGCTACGGTGTGTCGGGCCAAACTCGGCAGTTGGGTGGCGGTTTAGGTGGTCTGGCCGGCAACACGCAAATCGTTCCACCGGGACGCCTGTACATTCTGCGTAGGACGCCTTGCAAGGGGCAAATTGCGATCGAGGTGGATCTGTCACGGGCTGTCAACGATCCGCGTCAGCGGCCGATCATCCAGCCGGGTGATACGCTCATTCTGCAGTACAAGCCATGCGAAGAAGCGATCAACTTCGGTATTGGAGCCTTCTTCACCTTTGGTATCCGCGAACTGTTCCGCAACTAGTCTGAGTCGCACGGACAGAATACATAACATACAAAGAACGGCGAGGAATCTTCCTCGCCGTTCTTTGTTGATTTCAATGACTGCGTCACCGGCGCCATGTTACGGAGCAAGTGCGACTCGCCGTAACAGGTAGACTGCTCTAGCTAACCGTACTGAGATCGGGTTCTAGCGCTTCATCCTTGGCCGGCTGTTTGTCGCGGGGTTTCTCTTCACGAGATTCCTGCTGGACATCGATGGCCGCCGATTCAGTGGTGGCCATGTCTCGCACTGACGCTACAGACGCCGTATGCGCTTCCGGCTCAAGCAACAGTTCGACTTGTGGAGCGAGATCTTCGATCAGCTCCAGCAGCTTGTAGATGGTCAGCTTGGAGGTGGTTGGATTGGAAAGTCCCTCGACGTCCACCCGTCCAGCAACTCGCCCGCTGGCCTGAATCGGCAGCGAAGTAGACCAGTTTTCATGGCGATCGGTTTTGCCGTGACGATGCCAAGTTCCGTGAAAGCCCTCTTCCAACCAGGGCACGTTGAGGTCCATGTGGACCTTGTTCAGCTGTTCACGCTCCGCGAATTCGACCAGCGTCTGCCACACCGTCTGCCATTGCCGCGTGCCTTGCAGATGGATGGCTTTCTCGCGGCATTGAGGCCCCGATTTGCGGGCTGGTTCAATCAGACTGAACGCAAAATGGCTGCTGCGGCGGGCGATCAATACCATTTCGGCATACCCAAACGCGCGCGTCACCACCAGGATGCTGAAGACAGCAATCACCGAGATGGGAGCGATCCAGTCGCGCCCCAAAGCTTGCCCGGCCAAGGCACCACCGCCGGTAATCACCGCCAGTAGCGCTACCACCAACAGTAGACCGCGATCACTCAGGCCCCGGTTCTTTAACGTGTGGTGCAAGTGGGCGCGGTCGGTGGTGTAAATTGAGCGTCCAGTCAACTTCCGTCTGATGATAGCCATGACGGAATCTAGCAGCGGCAGCGACAAAATGCAGAGGGGCGCCAAAAAGGCGACCGTGGCCGGACCCTTGAGCGAACAGCGAATGGCCAGCGCTCCTGCGACCATGCCGATCAAGAGACTGCCCGAGTCGCCAAGGAAGATACTAGCGGGCGGAAAATTGAAGACCAGGAAGCCGGCCAATGCGCCGCACAATGCAAAGGCAATGGTCGCTTCCGCTAAATGGCCATTGGCCGACGCCAAGATCCCCAACGCGCCACAGATGATTGCACCCAGCGTCGCGCATAGTCCATCCGAACCGTCGATCAGATTCAACGCGTTGGTGGTCGCCAACAACCAGACCATCGAAGCCGGAATGGACAACATGCCCAAGTCCAAGCTCTGCCCGAACAATTGCAAGTGCCGGATTTCGAAGCCAGCCGAAACTAAAATCCCGGTCAACACGACTTGGCCGACCAGTTTCTGACGGCCACGCAGCGTCCAGATGTCATCAGCTAAACCCAGCAGCCACATGCCGACCATAGCGGTCACCAGGGCCAGATACGGGGCATAGTTTTCCATGCCCAGTTTTGACAAGTCGAATTGCAGCAGTCCGCCTGCGCAGACTAGCAAGACTGCCCACAGTACCGCGGATCCACCGGCGCGAGCCACGGTGCGCCCATGGAGCTTACGCTGCGAATCGGGGTGATCCACGATATCCAGGCGGATGGCGGCCGCTCGGACGAGCGGCGTCAAGACGACCGCAGCCAGAAAGCTGGCCGCAAAGACCGGACCGTACTCAAGCATGTAATCTCTTGAAATCTCGCGGTGAACTCGGCACGCTCGGGGCTGCGTTGACCGAATGACTGGGAAAGATCAGGCTTGATACTGATTAGGGGCAATTGCTTCGTCTAGAGTTTTTGGGCAAGCTAACGAAGCCTTTACCTCAAAAATCTCATTTTATGTCGATCTTGCAGAAATGCACGGGGGTGACAGAAAAAACGATCGTGCGGTGGGAAATCATCATGGAATCTGCACATACGCAGACCTATTTTGATTCTGTGGCGCCAGCGGGTTGGGATGGCGGCTGCGAGAGATCTGTCGCCAAGCGTCGATGGGCGTCTGCCAGTGACTGTTCCCCCTTTTGGTCATAAGCGTCCGCCAATCTTTGGTGGAAGTCCGGACGGTTTGGGGCAAGCTCAATGGCCGTTTCAAAGGCGGGAATAGCATCATCGACCCGGTTGAGCTTCAGGAGTATGAATCCCAGGGTGTCATGGAAGTCGGCTTGCGAAGGATCGGTGTCCACGGCAGTCTGCGCATGCAGTAGGGCGTCATTGAGCCGGTCGGGCGTGTTGAGCGCAATGGCGTAAGCCAAGTTGTTGTGACTGTGAGCGGCACCAGGCAAGCGGCGCACCACACTTTCCAGGTGGGTGATGGCCTGACCGTAGTTTTCTCGCAGGATGTAGGCCTCGGCCAACCAAGTGTGGGTGATGGGCGTCGCAATGCCCTGGGCAAGGTAATCTTGTAGCTTGTCCAACAGTGGCTGAGGCGGAGACTCGCCACCAATTCGGGCGAGCTTGGCAACCTCTTCGGCGATCAATGGATTCGTTGGGTCGGCCCGCATGGCACGGTCAAGCAGCTTGAGGTCCGCAGCCCAGCTGTTGGGTGTTATCTGTAGAGTGGCCGCATAGCGCCGCCGAAAGTGCTCTGACAAGCCTCGCGTCAATTTCTTGCGATCGGCTTCGGACAGATTCTTTTGTTGGAGCGCTTCCTCCAAAACCCCTTGGGCGGCGTCGATGTCATCGCGGTAGTAAAGGACATCCGCTAACGAGATGCGATCGTCTGCCGTGGCCCGGCCCTCCTCTACCAGTTTCAGTAGCCGAGGTAGCGCCTTGTCCGCAGCTTGCTCAGCGACGCGTTGATTGCCTAAGCGAAACGCCAATCGGAATAACTCCGCTTCATATTGGGGATCTTGCCTGGCGGACTGTGATAACAAATCGATGGCTCGTGAATTATCCAGGTCATTTAGCGCAAACTGGGTTGCAGCATTCAGAACTTGTTCGGGAGGCCGCTCCATTTTGACAGCCAAATCGACGTGATGACGCAGACGTGGAACCTGTTCGGCGGGGACGGGCTGGGTACGCAACATGAAATTGGCGAGCCAAGCGTGAGCCGGCAAATGGCCTTGGCGATTGTCGGGGGCCAGCAACTCCATGATGGAGATGGCTTGGGCCGTTTGTCCGCGATGTGCCAAAAAAACTCCGATGACAAATGTTGTTCGCGGGTTGTTCGGCTGCAAGGCGCGCGCACGGCGGAAAAGTGCTTCCGTGTAGCGGGATACCGTGTCGAGCTCCTCGTCAGCACCGACATCCTGAGACCGTTGATATGCCCAGTCTTGGTTGGTGTCGTTCAGCTCGCGTTCGCCCAGGGCCAGGTACTTGCCGGCCAGGGCGTCTTTGGGAGTGGCTGCGCCCCACAAGCTGCAAACAATCAAGAGCGCTGCCGGCGCCAAGATAAACAACGCAATCGCTACCTTGCGCCAATCACGCGTGATGAGCCAATCGAGTAGAAATCCAGAGAAGGCAAGCATGCCGATTGTTCCGTATCGTGGACGCTAATTGTTGGGGGGCTTGGAAGCAGGTGTGGTGCTCTGCATGGCCAACTGCTGGCTGGCTCGAACAAATCTTCGGGCAAAGTCACGTTTGGAGCGTTCTGACAGGATTCTCTTGGCATCGAGAATCAGCTCGATTTGAGCCAATTGAGGCGGACCCTCTTGCAACCCCAGTAGTCTGCCAGGCACCGAGGTGCGTAAACGTCGGAGGATGTAAGCGGTGATCGTCGTCTGAGGCACGTAAGGCCGGCCATCGCTGCCCACGCTGGTCGTCCAGTAATAGAGCGGCGTGCCAATGGCGTCTACTAACTCGACTTGGAAATAGGGCCAGCGCTCTTCGGCGGCTACCGAAGCTTCCAATCGCTGGGCAGGGGTGGTCAGCACGTAGCCTTCCGACCGGAAGCGGCGCCACAAGGACGCAAATCTGGGCTGAGCCGGGCTGACGGTCAATTCGCCAGTTTCTTCACCAAAGTCTGCCGCCCACACCAGTTTCGTTGTGCCCATGTCCGATTCGTCGATCTTGGCATCGAGCAGCACAGCCGTGTCATTGAACGGTGATGTCGACAGGGCAGTCTCTATTCGTTCCTGAGGCCAAGGTGTGGTCTGAGCAGTACGACTCTCCGGGTTTGGCAGAAACCATGAAATAGTGGCCAAAACGAAGGTTGTCATCGCTACGCCAAGTACAGGTTTGAAGTACTTGGAGGTTGTCCAAGGGTCGTCGGCCTCTTCCGTCAAGCGAAATCGCGGTAGGTTCCGCAAACCTTTGTTCTTAACGTCCGACAGGTCCTCGTCAAAATAGGATTGGTCCTCGCCGTGTGAGTCGACAATGACATTCATAGGCCACAGGCATAAGCGGTTGTAAGCACCCTGAAATCCTTTGCTGGCTTGTTCTGCCGAGTCTACCGGTACCGGGTCGAGCAAGTAGGACACGGCCAGCGAGCCGAGCCAGATCAACAGACACTCGATAACCAAGGTCGCGGCACGCATGACCAGTAACGGCCACCCGGCGATGAAGTACTCGCTGGCGTTCTGCTCAAGGAGCCAGATTTGAACTAATAGGTAGGAAGATTGAGCAAGCCAGTAGACGACCGGCACACAGGCCAAGCTGGCCAAGCCGTGTAGTAACGAACGGCGGAAGATAATGACCAACACGACGGCAAAAAACAGCAGGATAAATGGCGAATCAATGCCACCTGCAATGTCCTCCAAAACCAGTCGCTTGGTTTTGAGGTCGAAATATTCAGTGTTGGCCAGGTGGGGAATGTCGATCAAATCGAGGGTATGGCTAACTGTGCGAATGATCAAGGCATCTAGCCAGTCGTGCAGTCGGCCCCCGAGTCCTAAGGGCAGTGGCCAAGTCATCAGCAGCAATGAACTGATGGCGGTCAAACGAGTCCAAGGCACGATGCCCGCGTAAACCAAAATCCAGCCGAAAAAGCTCAGGATCAACGCCAATTGTCCCAGCGTTGGCGACACGAACACGGCCGCAAAGAAAGCGGTCACCGCGGCGGTGATTCCAAAGGAGATTCCTGCCAAGCGCCGGTTGGCCGAGTAGGCGAAACCAACTTTGGGAATGCGATAGACATAGAAAGCCACCGCCAGCCAAGCCAGTGGGAAGTAACGTTGCGCTGGATCCTCCCACAAGCCCCTAATCTGCATCGCTAACAACGGCAATACCGCGATTGCAGTCGCCACGAAGTGGAGATGGGTAGGTGCAAATAGAGAGTTCATCGCGTGGCCAAGGAAACGGAATGACTCGGAGTGGAAGTTATCCTCAATCCGGGTGGTTGATTCCGGCGAAGCCAACGCACGCACACCTACCCAGGGAGACTCAATGGGAACCCAATTTAGTTTCCCGGTGTAGTTCGAACAGTTGATGACGAATCAAAATCGCTGATTGGATCTCAAAATGTGCTCAAAATGCAGGGACTGCAGGGGGTTCGGGTGGCCACAAGATAATTTTGGTATTTTAGGCGTTTTCTGCTGTCTGGTTGCTGGACGTGGGTTGCTGAAGAGATTACGATAGGCCCCGTTGTTGCGAAAATACCATCTAGACCATGCATTTTAATAGACCCCAGGAGCCCCCCGATGCGATTTGGATTGAGTTCCCTGCTCGCCTTGCCACTCAGTGTTGCCATGCTGAGCATCGCTAGTGCCGCGTTCACGTTTAGCCTTAACCCACAACCGGCGGAAGGCACGCCCGGTTCGATTGTCAACGTGGACTTGTTCGCCACGAACACGGACGCATCTCCATTTCCAGATGACTTGAACTTCTTCAGCGTCACGTTGGTTCCCGATGGCGGTAACGATCCGGACATCACCTTGCTGAACCCGACAATCGAGTACAACGGCATGGGCACACCATTCTTTGGTGGTGGTGGAGTTCTTAGCGGAGATGGAGGGGTTGTTGGCACCTTTCAAGTCCAGATCGGCCCGGACGCAGTCTACTTGGATGCTGGCAGTTTCGCAGGAAACATTAACTCACAAGCGTTCAACAATCCGTTTGTAATCACATCGCAGCCGTTGGTGCTGAATGCAACTGCGATTCCTGAACCATCTGTGCTAGGCATGTTGGCCGCCGGTGGGTTGGGACTAGTTGTTCGACGCCGCCGACGCGCGTAAAACAGCTGTAAACAGTAAAACAGAGGGAAGCTTCGGCTTCCCTTTTTTTGTGTTCTGTGGATGGTCAAATCATTCGCCTGGCCTCATCATTTGACGGTCCGTCGAGTTCCATGGCAGGGTGTCGCGCTGCCAAGCTCTTTTGCGCCGCTTCTATCGGCCAGTATTGAAATTGCCTCGCTGTCGGCATTTCAGCCAAAAGCCTCCCTGTCTTCCTAATCGGATTTCTTTGACAGGCATTTTTCTAATGTGCGGTCTGGCACTGCTGAATCCGGGCTCCCGGGTTTGTGAAGGTATTACACTCCTAGAAACTTTGTGGACTCTACTTGTCTACAAAGTTGGCGAATTCCATTAGAATTCGAGCTTTGGCCTGTTATTAAACCACCATTTTGGGTTGTGTGTAGTTTGCGTGCCACCCACGGGAACGAAGTGCGCGCCGGCCAGGGCAACCCAGCCGCTAATGGCGACTTTGTTCCCCTAGTTGAGTTACCTGAACCGATTGCCCGGCGGTCATTTACGGGCCGTATCCTAGATCGAGATTTTACTTCGAGATTCGATGAGTCCAGAAGAATCATTATCGCTGCTGCGTGATTGGGTTGAGACGCGCAATTGGGCCGGCTTCGATCCGTACGACGGATTGAACAGTCCGATTCTGCGTTGGGCCACCTTGGGGCTAAAGTATCCCCGCATCGCTGCGATTCAGGCGATGAAGAAGAGTCCCGTCGATTTGCGACCATGGCTACTGGTCAAGCCTGGCCATAATCCCAAGGGGTTGGGGTTGTTTCTGTGGGGTTACGCCAAACTGTTCAGGGCGACCGGCGAGGAGACTGCCAAGCAGCGGGCCCAGGACGTCTTGGAGTTGGTCGACAAGAATCGCTCACCGGGGTACCACGGCAACTCCTGGGGCTACAACTTTGACTGGCAGTCGCGGGCGTTTTTTGTACCCAAGGGAACGCCCACCATCGTCAACTCCTCGTTTGTCGGCCACGCTCTGTTAGACGCGTATGAATACTGTGGTCTGCAGCACGCGTTGGACTTGGCGCTGCCAATCCGCGAATTCTTGCTAACCGATCTGGCGCGAACCAAACACGGCGATGACTTCTGTTTCAGCTACACGCCCATCGACCAGATTACTGTGCACAATGCGAATCTACTGGGGGCTTCGCTGCTGATTCGACTGCATCAATACGACGCTGACTCCGTAGCGCATGAAGCGGCCCACGCCAGTCTTCGCTATTCCATGAAACACCAGATGGACGATGGTTCTTGGTGGTACGCGGAACCCGAGTACCAGCACTGGATTGACTCGTTTCATACGGGTTTCAATCTGCAGAGCATCCAGTACTTCATGGAACTGGGCGAGGCACCGGAGTTTCAAGAGGCTTACGATCGGGGAACGCAGTTCTATGCGGACCGGTTTTTCCTGGACGACGGCACGCCCAAGTACTTCCATGATCGAACGTATCCGATCGACGTACACTGTCACTCGCAAGCGATTGTATTCTTCAGTCGCCAACGCGGCCGCTACCAAGACTTGGTCGACCGAGTGACTCGGAATCTGATTGACACGATGCAGGATCCCACCGGTTTCTTCTACTTTCAGAAGAAGCCTGGCAAGACGATCAAGATACCCTACATGCGGTGGACGCAATCGTGGGTATTCCACGCATTGACCGAGAAGATCCTGTGTGCTGCAGGCGAACATGAACAGCACTGACGAACAGCAGCGGCGCGCCAAAGGCGGCTTTTTGCAGCGGCTGGCGTCGATCGTGTTTATGTTGCCAGCTTGGTTCGCGCCCCATTGTCGGTTACGCGTTTTCTTTCATCGTCTGCGCGGCGTCAAGATTGGCCGCAACGTGGAGATCGGCTACTTCTGCATCTTGGACAATGTACATCCCAGTCTGGTAACGATTGAAGATGATGCGGTGGTCACCGCTCGAGTTACGATTCTGGCGCACGACAATGCCTACTACTACACTCATGGCGGTCAAGTCACCATCGGTGAAACCCGTATTGGTCGCAACGCGTTTATCGGTGTGGGAGCCGTGGTGCTGCCGAAACTGACCATCGGCGATTCGGCCATCGTCGGTGCCAACAGTGTGGTGACCAAAGATGTGGCCGCCGGTGCGATTGTCGGTGGCATTCCCGCCAGAACGCTAAAGCCAGGGGTGTCACGCGACGGAGACAGCCAGGAAAAGGAAGAGAATGCTGCTTAAGATATTGAATGTGACCAACGTCCAATCAGGAGGGAAGCAAGACCTGTTGGATTTTTGTGACGCCCGCATCGCGTCTGGCCAGGGCGCGACGCTGGTACCCATGAATCCCATTAAGGTGGTCAAAGCCAAAAGTCGGCCTGAGTTCCAGAAGATGATCGACCAGGCGGATTGGGTCTTCGCGGACGCGTCTGGCATTCGCTGGGCGGCCAAGATCCTGCATGGCGTCGACATCGAGATTTGCCCGGGTTGGCAAACGATGATCGCCTTGATCGAGCAAGCTGTGGAAAAGGATCGCAGCGTCTACTTCCTGGGAACCACCGACGCCATTTTGGAAGAGGCTGCGGACAAGCTTCGAGACCAGCATCCCGGCTTGCGCATCGCTGGCATGCACAACGGGTTTTACAGCGACGATGAGGCCGAGGCACTTTATCGCCAAATCGCCGAAACGCGGCCGGACTACGTGTTCATCGCTATGGGCGAATACAAGCAAGAGTTGGTCTTGGAGAAATTACGCGTGCTGCACCCGGGGGCCATCTATCAAGGAGTCGGCGGCAGCATCGACTTGGTGGCCGGCAAGCAGCCGATGCCACCTGCCTGGATTCGGCGGAATCACTTGGAGTGGGTCTACCGGGCGATCCGACAACCTTTTCGCTTGCCACGCTTTAAGGCGTTGCCGATCTTCGCCACCCGCGTCATGCTCGCCAAAGCAGGTTTGGCAGCGAACGGCTAACGATGCGGCGAGTATTCGAAACCCGATCCAATGACCGGCTGCCGGTTTGTACCCGACTCCAGAG
>JANQOL010000577.1 GCA_028289675.1 Pirellulaceae bacterium | reverse complement strand
GTATTCAGTTTACGCCGGATCTCATGCCGGCGGACATTACGGGAACGGAGGTTATCCAGGAAGATCGCGGTAGCGGGACGCGAGATTTTCCATTTATCCCGGGCCCAGTGTTCGCCAACGTGATCCTGGCCGATGAAATCAACCGCACACCGCCCAAGACACAAGCCGCGTTGCTGGAAGCCATGCAAGAACAGCAGGTCACCGCCGGCGGGCGCCGGCACCCGCTGCCTAGTCCGTTCTTTGTGTTGGCGACTCAGAATCCAATTGAACAAGAGGGCACCTACCCACTGCCGGAAGCCCAGCTGGATCGGTTCATGTTCAATATTCTGGTGGATTATCCCAGTCAGGCGGACGAGTTGGAGATCGTCTTGCGCACCACCAGCGACCAGGCGTCCGAAGCCGGCACGACGGTGTCGGGAGAAAAACTGTGCGAATTGTCGGCAGTTATTCGCCGCATCGCAATTACGCCCTCGCAGGCCCTGTTGGCGACTCAAATTGCGCGGCTGACTCGCCCCACTGACGAACAGGCACCCGACCAGGTCAAACGCTGTGTACGTTGGGGCGCTGGCCCGCGGGCCAGCCAGTACATTGTGTTGGGTGCCAAAGCGCGGGCTGCCATGCATGGTAGCCCGGTAGTGCGGCGTGAAGATATCGTTCGAGTTGCGCCTCCTGTGCTGCGACATCGCATGAAGCTCAATTTCCAAGCGGAAGCAGAAGGAACGACGGTCGAGAAAGTTATCGACGACATCCTCGCCTCGGTCGACCAGACTCTTGAAAACAGCGCCACGCGTGACCAACTCGCTCAAGTACTTCGATCCTGAAACGCTTGCCCGCATCCGGCCATTGGGGCTTCGAGCCCGCACACTGGTCGAGGGGTTGATGGCTGGTCGCCACCGCAGCGCCTTGCATGGTCACTCCATCGAATTCGCCCAGCATCGGGAATATGTTCCAGGCGACGATTTGCGACAAGTCGATTGGAAAGTTTACGCGCGCAGCGATAGGTACTACCTGAAGCAGTACGAAGATGAAACCAATTTGAATTGTCACCTCTTGCTCGATCAAAGTGAGAGTATGCGCTATTGCGGTCAGACCAGCAGCTTGAGCAAGCTGGAATACGCGCAGCTGGTCGTTTGCAGCTTGGCCTATCTGATTGTCGCGCAGCAAGACAGCGCGGGGCTGATTGCGTTCAGCTCGACGATTGACGACTGGTTGCCACCCAGCAGCGCGCCGGGACAGCTGGACGACATGATTCGGGTGATGCAGCGCGGTCAAAACGGCCAACGAACACAGCTGGCTTCTATCCTGGAAGAAACGATCGGACGTATTCGTCAGCCCGCGATCTTGGTCGTCGTCAGCGACTTGCTGGTCGAGGCCCAATCGTTGATTCGTGCTCTCAAGATTGCTCGGCACGCCGGACATGACGTGATGTTGATTCAGGTTCTGGATAAGGACGAATTGACGTTTCCTTTCGACGATATGTGTCAGTTTGACGGATTGGAAGAAACCGGACAGGTTCTGACCGACCCGCGGATGATTGCCGGAGCCTACCGCAAGGCTATGGTCGCTTTTCAACAGATGCTGCGCGGCGGATGTGAGCAGCTGAACGCCGACTATTTTTCAATCCGTACCGACGAATCTCTCGCAAGCGCGCTGCCTCGTCTTCTGGCTCGTCGATCGACGAGAAGGAGCTGATGTGAGTCAGGTGCCTCTCGTTGCCATGGCGGGCTTCGCTAGCGGTTGGATGCTGTTATGGGCGGCAGCCGGTGCCATACCGCTGATCTTGCATTTGCTGGCGCGGCGACAGCGGACGACCGTTCCTTGGGCGGCCATGCAGTTGCTGCTGGAGGTGGTTCAGCAGGAAGCCAAGCGAGTTCGGTTCGAACAGTTGCTACTGCTGTTGCTGCGCATCTCAATCCTGGTTGTCCTGGCTTTGGCGCTGGCGCGTCCGTTTCTCAGAGATCGTTCCGTGGCCGGAAGTGGAGTCGGAGATACGCCGCCCAGGCTGTGGGTGCTGGCTCTGGACGTGTCTTATTCGATGGGTTACCGCGACGACGAACAATCGCGATTTCAAAATGCGCAGCGGCAGGCCCTGGAGATCGTGCAATCCAGCGTTTCCGGTGACGCATTTGTGTTGCTGGAGATGGCGGACCGCTGCCGGCCGATTATTCGGCAACCCACGTTTGATCGAGAAGAAGTGCTAAGTGCTCTGCGGCGTATGACAGTACTGGATACTGGTTGCGATGCAAGGGACGGACTGCGGATATCTTTGGACGTGCTGTCGGAAGCCGAACAGATGACCGGTTTGCCACAGGATGTGCAGGTGGTTCTTTTCACCGACCTGGGGAGAGACAGCTGGGAAGTGGTTTCGAACGAGGATGGCCGAGCCCAGTTGCGGCAGTTGTCACAAGCCGCCAATCTCCAAGTGATCAATGTCGCGGAGCCGGATCCGACCAATCTGGCCGTTTCGGAGTTGAAGCCCGACGTCCGCCGCGGGCGCGTTGGACAAACAAGTCGATGGACCGTCCGCGTCGACAATCACAGCGACCAGATTCGCGAGAAACTACCCGTTCAGTTCTTGGTCGATGGTCAGACAGTTGAATCCCAAGTCGTCAGCATCGATCCGCGCAGCTCGCAATCCATCGAGTTTCAAGTCGTGCCGCGCGACAGCGGCTACCAATCGTTTTCAGTGATGCTTCCCAATGACCGGCTAGCGGCCGACAACCAGCGTCTGCAAGTCATGCAAGTGGTAGACCGAGATCGAATCCTGTTTGCAGAACACCGGTCAGGTGCTGCGAAGTTGATTCGTGCTAGTTTGCAGCCTAGGCAGGGTTTGGCCGATTCAAGTCGGTTCTTGACCATTTCGACTACCGAGCTTCCGTCTGTGAACTTGGAAGATTGGGACGTGTTGGTGCTGTGCGATTTGCAAAATCTAGACGCCGACACACTGCAGCGTTTGCTACGCTTTGCGCGGGAAGGTGGAGGCATCGTATGTTGTCTGGGACCTCACACAGCGCTCAGCACGCTGGCCGATCGCCCGGAAGTGTCCTCGACCGGCCGGTCCGAGTTACTCGGTTTTGAGCCGCTGGCTCAGGTGGCAGACGAAGACTTGGAGATTGACGCCTTGGACTATCAGAGTCCTATTACCGCGCCGTTCGCCGGCTTCCCCGACGCGGGATTGCTAACCACACCAGTTTTTCGTTACTGGAGCATTCGCACCGTCGCCGAACGGAAGCTAACCGTGGACTTGGGTTTTACCAACGGCGATCCTCTTGTTGTGCGCCGGAGTCTGGGACGTGGTCAAGTCGTATCCATCTTGTCGTCGCCGGCCTCGGGCATAGCGGCGGACGGAGAAGAAGCGTGGAACGCCATGGCCGCTTGGCCAAGTTTCGTGCCGATGATGCATCGAATTGTAGAATCGGTGCTGGAAGCCGATAGCGCGATGAACAACGTGTTGGCTGGCCAACCACTTCGCGGCAGCCAAGCCGCTAGCTCCCAACTTTCCCAAGTCACTATTGTGCGCCCCGACGGACTGGAAAACCGAGTAGTGACCGAGCAACAACCGCAGTCCAAGGTACGCACCTGGCAATACACCCGCACCCAGCAACAGGGCTTGTACGTCGCGCGGCAACCATCGGGAGTTACCGTTCCCTATGCAGTCAACATCCGCCCCAACGAGAGTTCTTTGGAGTCGATTGTCGCGGCCAGTTTGCCAGTATCCGCAGCCAACAACCAGGCCAAGCGCACCACCAGCGGCGAGCGAGCGAACGACGATTCCCACAATGCACTTGCGCGTTGGCTGCTGGCGGTGTTGGCACTGTTGCTGGTGACTGAGAGCTCGTTTGCGCGGTGGATCGGGAGACGGGTGGGATGAATGATCAATCCGATCCCACACCGGCGATCGAATCCGTCCTCAGCCCGGGTTGGGGGATTCCATTGTGGGCCGCGATTTTGTGCCTGATCGCCGCCTTCGTCTTCTCGATGTGGGTTTACACGTCTGAACGTGGTTCGGCAAGCCGAGGGATGCGTCTACTACTGGCCGCGCTACGCTTTGGGTTGTTAGCTTCCGTGCTGTGGATGCTGGTCGGCTGGAAGCTGAGGCAGTACAAAATTGAACAACCAGAGTTGGCCATCGTCGTCGATACGTCCACCAGCATGTCTACCCAGGACATGTCGCGCAGCGATTCGTCGGCGCTACAAAGCAGGTTGGATGCAGCGCGAG
Organism: Pirellulaceae bacterium; assembly: GCA_028289675.1. Classification (GTDB taxonomy): domain Bacteria; phylum Planctomycetota; class Planctomycetia; order Pirellulales; family Pirellulaceae; genus Aureliella. Next base: position 10,889 of record JANQOL010000577.1, on the reverse strand, counting down.
AGTTGTTTGTAAATCTTCGGCCGTCGGTCCGCCGATCTTTGGAGCAACGGTACCGCTGGCGTTGGTTCTCTGTCGCAGAGTCTTTGGCCGGTGTCTCGGACCAGTTTTCTGATTGGACGCTCGAGCCCCGAGGGACTCAGAGCAGATTGGGTGACAACCTGACCCGAGTGCTGGAGCGTCAGGCCGGCCGCGGAACATCGGCCATCATTTTTATCAGTGATGGTGTCAATACCGCCGGTACGAGCCTATCTGATGTTGAGCAGCTTGCTCGGACGGCTGCGATCCCGATTCATGCCGTGTTGGTGGGGAAGCAATCGGCGCTGCCTGACGCGCGACTGTCAGATCTATTGATCAGCCCCGAAGTCTACTTGGGTGACCAGATTACGGCTGAGATCACGGTGATTGCCAATGATGTGAGCGACGCGCGGGTCCGTGTCATGTTGAGCGATGCGTCCACTGGACGAGCACTGGACGAGACGCAGGTATCGCTGACGTCGGATATCACGCAGCGTACAGCTCAGCTTCGTTTCGCTCCCCAGCAACCCGGCGAACTAAAATTGCGTCTGTCGGTTTCCCCATTGGAGAACGAAACCGAGCTGTCGAACAATACCCTGGACACCGTCGTTCGCGTCCAAGACAAGACCATCCAAGTTCTGTTAGTACAGCAGAAGCCAAGCTATGAATTCCGGTTTCTCAAAAGTCTGTTGGAACGTTCGACAGAAGCGGACAGTCAGCCGCGCGCCAGCTTTGAACTGTACAGCGTGCTTCAGGAATCGGATCCGGAGTACGTCGACCAGGATGCCTCGGCCATTCGACTGGTACCTAGCAACGTCCAGCAATTGGAAGACTTTGATGTCTTCATATTTGGATCGCTGGATCCCAGTTTGATAAGCCAGCGGTCTCAGCAAGCTATTTTTGACGCCGTCACCGAAGCGGGTGCGGGTTGCATCTTTGTCTATGGATCGGGATCTCCGATGACGGAGCTCCAGGGCTGGCCATTGGGCGAACTACTACCGGTGCAGGAACTCAGCACCGGTCCGATTGTTGGCGGAATGGCCAGTCAAATGTGGCGCTGGGACCCGACGCCATTGGGCCGCGCGGCGCTACCGATGCAGTTGACTGATTCTAGCCAGGAGTCGCTGGGCGTGTGGAAACGCCTGCCGGGATTTCGTGCTTTAGGAGTCGTGGGCCAGCCTAAGCCAGGCGCCCAAACGTTGGCTGTGGCTGTGGGCGACCAGCTGCAGTGGCCGTTGCTAGTGACGCAGTACGCAGGCGCCGGACGCGTGGCTCTGCAAGCCAGCGATGAGACCTATCGTTGGACCAGTTTCGAAGGAGACGATCTGTATTACCAACGCTATTGGGGCCAGATGCTACGCTGGTTGAGTCGCGGCAAGCTAGCGCAGAACGTGGAAGTGTCCACTCTGAGTGTGGAACCTCGCCTTTCCAAGTTGGGCCAACCGCTGCGATTCGAAGTTCGATTGGGCAAGGAGCTAATGGAGGCCGAATTGCCGAAGCAAGTGGAGGTTGTGGTTGACGGCGAGGGGGTTCAGCGGCAGGTGGTGAGTTTGTCTCAGCAGCCACAAGTGAGCCGTCTCTATCAATCTACCGTGAACAGCTTTCCGCCGGGAACGCATCGAGCGCTGCTGGTGCGGCCAGCCACGGCGGAACCACCCAGTCAAGATTTCATCGTCAGTACACCTCCAGGAGAACAAGCCAATTTGCGTGCCAATGAAGCTGGCATGCGGGCATTGGCACTGCAATCCCGTGGAAAGTTCTACGATGTTAGCGATGCTCAGCGAGTTTTTGACGAGCTGCCAAACGGGCAACCCACTCGCCTGGGAAGCCTGCCCCCGGTGCCGTTTTGGAATAGCTCCTGGGTAGCGCTCTGGTTCGTGGTGCTGATCACCACGGAATGGTTGCTACGCCGTTGGGTCCGCATGTTGTGAATCTTGCGAAGTTTTTGCTCGCGCTGCCAGTTGTCTTCAGCCATCAATGTGGCTGTGCGCCTGAACGCTGTTGGCCCAGATAGCGCCACTCCGACAGCAGTAGTAGGACTAACAGCAATACGCAGCTCCATTGATATACGGTCAATGTCAACCAGAAGATGGGCTCGGGGCGAATCCACTCGCTAACGAAGCGATACATCAAGTAAGCGGCCAGATAGACAGTCAACCTGCGGTTGACCAGCAGGTTCTGACGCTCACAGATCAGCAGCAGTAGGAGTGCGATGCCATGAAAGGCGACTTCATACAACTGTGTGGGATGACGCATCGTACCAGCCGGGTCGCCCGCCAACGGAAATGAGCATCCCCAGGGCACGCTGGTGATTTGGCCGAAACAGCATCCGCTGACAAAACAGCCGACTCGACCGGCTGCGACAGCGATGGCGATTGGCACTGCGAAGTTATCGCCTGTTCGCTGGCGAATTCCGAGACAAAATTTGGCGAATTCAACGGCGACATAGCCGCCGAAAATCCCTCCCAAAATGGTTTTGCCATCGGCTATCCACAGCCAGCCGTTGGAGGCCATTTCACCACTGAAGATTGGACCTGATAACCAGAACGGGAGCTTGGCTCCCAGCATGGCACCTACGAACGCGGCCCAGCCAATAGCCAGTTTGTGTTCTGTGGCCAGTGTGCTGCGTTCTGTTCTGTGACGCAGAGCCCAATAGCTGACAGTCAATCCAGCCAGCATGATCAGTGGGTACAAAGCGCGCCACGACAGCAACACTGTCTCCTTGTAGGTGGAGTCGTCCCAAACGGCGGCTGCAGTAGCCCACTACTGTGGATAGCACCGGAGGACTTCGAGTACGAGTAGGGGTACCGGCTGCGCCTGAGCACGAGTATGACTGGTGTCCTTTGGTGCCTTTTAGGGGCCTTCCTCAAGCCTCCGGCTATTCCGATGGTTGTTGATTTTGGTCTTTCAGCGGCGGCAGCACCGCTGTTCCATCGCGATAAAGCACGTTGTAAGCGCAAAATGGCACGATGTGTCCAGACGGCAAAACATGATGCGTACAGCACTTCATGACCCGGCGCACATCGAAGTTGTATGCATCCAGGAACGAAGTGATCGTAATCCTCAGCATGTCGCGCGCTCCGACGGTCTGCTGCAATGCCTGTTGCAAGAACGCTTCGATCGATTGCATGGCGTTGCTGTTTTTAGTCTCCGACGCGATATCTGTCGCTGGGGTAGAACAGCCGCAGCCGTCTCCACATGCTAGCCGCGATAGTAGTTGCGCCGCCAGTGGCTGTGATTTTCCGCGTGTAAAACTGATGCCATTTGCCAACAGATCGGCGTGCTCGGCCGCGCTCAGCAGCTTCGTCAACGGAACCAGCGACTGCTGGTCGCGTACCGCGACGCTAATCCAGTGACAGTTGGGATGTGCGCACGGCAAAGGGAAAAAATCGCTGGCCTCATAGATGTTTCGCGGATCATTAGCGATCTGGTCAATGACGTCCGGAAAAGTGATGCGGCGCTCCAGTTCCGACGGCAGCACATGTCGGCCGCTGTAGGTGGCCGGTTGGAAGCTGAGCCCGGTGATCTCGGGTCGGTGACGGGCGAACGCCACCAAGTCAGCCGGTGCCGAGTCGTTGACGCCGCCTTGTAGTGTGGACACCAGCGTCACGTTTAGTTGGGCTTGGGCCAGCCGATCGAGAGCCTTCAGTTTAACATCCAATAAGCCTTGCTTCCCACGCAGTTGCGCCAGGGCGTCGTCGTCCAGCGCGTCCATCTGAAAATAGATCTCGAGTCGATCACCGTACTTGGCAAGGGCGTCCACCAACTCTTGGTCCGTCGCTAGACGGATTCCATTGGTGTTAATCATCAAGTAGTCGATTGGCTGTGCCAGCGCGTACTCGACGGCTGGCAGTAAATCTGGATGCAACGTGGGTTCGCCGCCGGAAAGCTGGACCACTTCCGCTCGTCCCTCAGCCGCTACCAGGCGATCGATACAACTGCGAATTTCGTCTAGCGATCGATGTTGCTTTCCCGGGGCGCTATTGGCGTAACACATCGGGCAGGTCAGGTTGCAGCCGTCCGTGATTTCGATCACGCCGATGCACGTATGTTGTTCATGTTCCGTGCACAGTCCGCAATCGTAAGGGCAACCCTGGTCCGGTGCGACAAACGTTTGCACTGGCAGCTTGGCAGGCAAACTCGTGTCAACTCGGTCATAGCGACTGGCGTCGCTACAAATGAAATCTTCGCGCGGCCCATGCTCGGTGCATTGTTTTCGAAAGTACACTCGATTGTTGCGGGCGATGATTTTTGCTGGCACCACCTGAAGACATTCCGGACACAAGCTCTGAGTAAGCCCCAGAAAGGTGTAATCTCGGTGTTTGACCCGCGGCTGGCTGATGATGTTGTTCATTGAAATAAGCAGATGTCGGGTTGTTGGATAATTGTCTCATGGACGTTGCCGGCGAAAAGTCTGCGCGATTCGCACGGACATATGGCCTGCATCATCAACGCTGGTAGTCGCTCATTTTGTCGAACACAGTCCACATCAACAGTAAAACGCTCTAGATGGGTAGGCGCAGCGACACGATGAACAGCAGTATGTAAGCTGCCAACGCCAACAGTGCGCTCAGTCCAAAGGCCACCGCGATCGCCGTATCCTCTCCGTTGGCGATCGCGATCGATGCCAATCCGGCTGGTATGCAGATGACCACGAAGGCAATCGACGCGGCCGCCGACATCGCGAGACAAAATAGCCAAGACGTGCAGAGCAGGATGAGGGGACGCGAAATCTGTCGATCGGTGTATTGAGTTCGAAACCGGCGTTGCAACAGTGGGACTCGCACAGCGGCGGCGATAGTGGCAGTCATTGCCGGTACCCCTAACCCCGGTGCCAAGTAGCAGAGCAGGCCGAAGACGAAAATGGCCATTGCCAACACGATCCAGTAATCTCTCGAAAGCCGTATGCTGCCAGCCGAAGGGGGGCTACTTGCACTGGCGGCATAGGGATTGACCTCTGGCGGTTCCCTCGGATCGGGCGGCTCATTTGAGATGATGGGAGGTTCGTCCATTGGTGGTTATTCCATCACGCTTGTTCTTCACGACCAACTCAGGTCCGTTTTGAGTTGGCACTAGGCCACATCCAGGGCCGCTCGCCGGCACTTTGTTTGGCAGTCAGCCGCAGGCGTACCTGGGCTACGAAACTGGTCGCCTGCGGCTGACTGCTAAACAGTGTCAAGAAGAGGCAGCGTCAATCGTGACTAAGCGACTATTCTTCGCAAGAGATTTTCCATCAAAACATTGTACGGCGGTGAGCGGACGAGCGGTGTCGGGACCCGATGTGTGTAGCCTGTGTTAGTCAGCTGCGATGACGAATGGCAATTTCGGTCAAGTCGCCTCGGCGGAGGATTCCCAAGTAGCGGCCGCCCGAATCTTCTTCGACGACCGGCAACACGTCGTCACTGGTTGCTCGAAACGCGTCGACGGCGACGTGCAAGGGATCTTGGGGGGATAGAGTTGTCTCCAGGGGCGATGCCAGATCCTCCGCACATACTAATGTGTCGATGGACGCGTCGAAAAACGTGTCGCTCAGCAATGCGTAACGCACCAGGCCGACGACCTGCTGATCGTCGTTGAGTACGACGTACGTGTTATCGTGACTGCGGCGAATATGGTCGATCACCGCGTCAAAGTCCGCGGTTTGCGCTAGTCCAGGTACGTTGCTTCGCAAGAGATCACGCACGGCGAGCGACTGGATGTCCATGGGCGCGGAAGGTCGAAAGCCCAATGCCTCTCGCCCGCGCACCCACATCTTGGCTGCTTGGCTGGCAGCCGTTTCGGTACGGTGCGAGATGGCTTGGGCCAGATGGACTTCACCGGCTTTCAGCACTGACCAGCGGATGAGAATCGGCCCCAGAATCTCGAAGAAAACCACACTGCCCAGGATTACGTTTTGGATTTGGGTCCCCAGCTCTGGCCAACGTTGCGCGGCTACGGCAGCCAGCGCGATGGCGGCGCCGGCTTGCGCCAGGAGGCAAGTCCCCAGATACCGCCGAACGGTCGCGGCTTCCATTCGCACGCGAGCAGACCAGCGTATCCCCAGAATCTTGCCGCCGGTTCGCGCGCCGATGTAGATCGCACCCAACAACCCCGCCGTCAGGAAGGCCTGCAACTGCAATTCCGCTCCGTGGACGGCAAAGAAGACGACCACCAACAAGCCGGCGATCTTCTCGTTTTCTGCTAGCAGGTCCGTAGAACTGTCGGTGGTGTTAACCAGAACCACGCCCGAGACCAAGAACGTCAGCATGTAGGGTAGGTGCCACGATTCGCACAAGCCCAGCAGCAAAATGGCCACCGCCAAGACCATCACCAACCAGCGGCGGCGATTGAGCAATCCACTACCGTAGCCCAGGATGAGGCCGCCAAGAATTCCCAACCCGCACGCGCCTCCCAAATCGACAACCAGCTGAGTGATTTGGCTGGCCGCGTCACCGACGGAGTCTCGGGAGATGAGCTGGGCTACCAAAAACAACAATTCAAATGCGATGATGGCGACAATGTTGTTTAGCGCTACTAACACCCCGGCCAACTCGGTAACCGGTCCTTCAGAGTTGGATTCCTTGAGTACCAGCACGGTGGTGGCCGGAGCGGTCGCCAGTGCCAGGGCTCCAAGCAATACAGCGCAAGACAGCCCGTAGCCGAACATCCAAATGGAGATTGCGACCATAGAAAACGTGGTCGCGATTTCACCAACGCTCAACCAAGTGGCTCGTCGCAGAATTGGCCGGAGATGCGCAACGGGGAACTGACATCCCAGTTCCAGCAGCACCAGCGCCATGGCCAACTTGGTCAAGGGTTCCAACTGGTGCATGTGCTCCGCACCGATCCAGTCCGCTACACTAGGACCGACGCAGACGCCCGCCAAGAGATAAGCGGTAACCTTAGGAATGCGGACCAGGTCGGCGACGATTCCTCCGGCCAACGAAGCCAGCAACAGGATGCCAAGTGATACTGCGGTGTGCGTTTCTAAGGGCAGAGCGTCCGGCATGAAGTCTCCTACCTCAGGCACCGTGCCGTGCGCTGCCTACTTTGCATCGGCCATGGCGTCGAGTTGGAGAACGGAACGGTTTTGCTCTTTTTCCAGAAAGTTCCGGCCGTACTTGACGTTGACATGATCCCAAGGAAGTTTGTCCATCAGTTCGTAGGGTTCATGCAATTGTTTTTCGATGTCAATCTGGCTGTCCGCCAGGGCCTGCCACCATCGATCCGGGTCCAGCATCTCGGTCCAACCATCCATGCGTGCACCACGCCGCCAGGCCAATTCGATGGCTTCACAGGTACGGCGATCACCGCGGCTCAAGACGCCTTCCAACAAGCTAGTTTCGATGTTGTGGCACTTGATATTCACCGATCGGATCTTGCGCTGTTGCCACAAGTACTTGTGCGCCCACTGGAAATACTCGCGGCGCTGCATGCCATTCCATTGGTAAGGTGTGTGTGCTTTCGGTACAAAATTGGAAACACTGGCGGTGACCTTCGGAAAACGGCCTTTAACTTCCTTGCCGATCCGCGCGATGTGCTCAGCCATCTCCACGATGCCGTCGAGATCCACAGGGCGTTCGCCCGGCAGGCCACACATGAAATACAGTTTTACGGTCTCGTAGTTGTTTTGAAAGGCAACGCGGCAGCCTTCATACAAGTCGTCATTCTTGATCTTCTTGCGAATCTGCTCCCGCATGTCATCGCGCGCAACCTCCGGCGCCAGGGTCAAGCCGGCCCGGCGCCCATTGCCGACCAAATCGGCCAGCGTACGTAATTGTTCATTCACACGTAGACTGGGAACCGAAATGTTGACACCGAGCGGATTGAAGACCGCTTTCATTTTGGTGACCAGCTCTTCAAAGTGCGGATAGTCGCTGCTGGATAGCGAGAGAATGCTAATCTCGTTGAAGCCCGTGTTGCGGTAGCTTTCCATGGCTCCGTTGATGATGGTGTCGACCGATCGTATCCGCAGCGGGCGCTTGATCACCGTGCTTTGACAGAACCGGCACTGCCAGGGACAGCCACGCATGATTTCGATGGCGATGCGGTCGTGCACACATTCGACGTAGGGCACGATGGGCGAGGTCGGCAAGGGAATCCCGTCCAAATCCTTGATCACGCAAGGTTCGACCGTTTCAGGGACATCGCCGCGCGAACGACTGAGGGACACGATGCGACCGTCTCGATACTCCGGAACATAAAACCGGGGCACATAAGCGTAGGGCAACTGACGGGCCAACTCTGCCAGTGCTTCTTCGCGCTGTCGAACGCCGGCTTGACCGCCCAACCAACCTGCACCCTCACGCGCGGCCGCTCGCAAGTCGCGCCACATGTCGCAAATTTGTGGTAGCGCAGGCTCGCCGTCTCCGGTGACAAAGCAATCCACAAATGCCGCCATGGATTCCGGATTCTGCGCGCAGGGACCACCAGCGATAATCAACGGGTCGGCCATTGTTCGCTCTTCCGACCGCAGTGGAATGCCTCCCAGGTCCAGCATGGTCAACACGTTGGGCGACGAAATTTCGTATTGCAGTGAAAAGCCGACCACGTCAAATGCGCTGAGTGGTGTAAAGGTCTCCAACGAATACAGGGGCAGGCCTTGTTCTCGCAGTTGCTGCTCCATGTCGGGCCAGGGCGTAAAGCAGCGCTCGGCCGCCCAGTCCTCTCGGCGATTCATCAACGAGTAGAGGACTTGTAGCCCGTGATGGCTCATTCCGATCGTGTAGGCGTCGGGAAAGCACAGGCACAGTTTGCCAGACACTTCGTCATGGTTCTTAACCACGATGTTTCGTTCGCCACCCACATATTGGCCTGGCATACGTACCTTAGCCAGCACGTGTCGAACCAAATGTTCTTTCAGAGTGGAGTTGATCATACTGTTGTCGCTGCCAGCGTCTCAGAATTTTGGGGGTGTTCTATGAAGAACGCACCTGTTCGAATGGCCCATATTTTAGCAGAATCGGCACGGTTACCCTATGTCGAAAGGTGGCTCCGGTCTGAGAGCCCACGTGGCCATTCGCTCTGCGAATGTGAGATGAGCCGCGGCTCTTCTTTTGAGCGGCGACAACAGTCATTCGGACCGCCAGCCGCTTCGTTGCCGAGCAACGGCCCCTGAACAATCGCCCCTGAGTGACCGGCGGTTGTAGCAGAGACAGCTCAGCTGGCTGGCTTTTGACTAGCTGACACGAACATCATCCGCATTTGGTGCAGTGTTTCTTGAACGAAGCGCTGCTCTGCGTCATCTAGGTTGCCCTGCGTCTTTTCCTCGACAACACCAATCAGGTCAATAAAGTGTCGAGCATAGTCCAAGTTCGTTGGCAGCGTTTGACCGTCCTCACCAGGCAATTGACCCATGGAAGCCATGGCTTGAGTTGCCAGGCTGGTGACTAGCAACGTCAGAGAGGCGGGTGGCGGAGGCGGCGGTGCGGCTGGAGCATCACTGGTGGGCTCGCCGCCGGTCCCAGTTTCCGAAGTTACGGTCTCCGAAGCGGGATTCTCTGGGTCAGTCGTTTCCGAAGCCGCAGTCGAATCGGCCGGATCACCAGACTCCGACGAGGACTCCTTCTCGGCGGACGCTTCCGCTTGACGAGCCAGTTCTTCCTTCTCACGCTGGACTTGAGTCTTCCAGTCCTCGTCGATGATCAATTTGGGGTCTTCTTCGCCAGATTTCTCGCTCATTGAATTGTCCACAAATTAAACGAAGTGCTCTCGAACCCACACAATCAAGTCGATAGCCGGAGGCTTCGCTCCCAGATGCCTGAGCATGTTCAGGCACTGAGCCCGATGATGCGTACCGTGTCCGCACAGTTGTAACAGCGACTCGACCACGCGAAAACAGGTCGATGGACCCCCGGCCGTGACGTTGACAATGCGATTCGCACTTTCGCCGTCCAAAGATTGAATAAACGAATTGCGCAGGCGGCAAATGTCCCGAAACAACTCAGTCAATTCGGACAAACTCCGTTTCACTTCCTCGCGTGGAAACGGCGAGAGATCTCGTTGCCAGTTGTCCAGCCACCATCGTTCGGCATCCAGCATATGCTGCATGGTTTTTCGCAGCGTCGTCATGCCCATCTCAAAAACCTGATCCAGGTGGGCGTCATCCAAATCTGCCGCAGCTTCCAAGACCTTTGTCATGGCCCATTCGCTATAGGTAAAATAGCGTTCGACGATGATCGCATCGAACTGCGGTATACGACCCTCCGCGGTTGCGGCTTCCAAACCGTAAGCCCGCAAAGGCTCTAAGCTTTCAGCCGGAAGTGCGCAAGACGGTCGCGACATCTTCCAAAACAGGTAGTCCAAGCCGGCAGGCACCGTCTGGCCGTGGCGCTTCATCAAATTCAATGCCTGGGCTCGATGGTGAATCCCATGATTGGCGACATGATGTAGCAAGGGGCCAATGGGAAACTTGTTACTCACCTCTCGACTGTCTTTGAATTCGACAACGCGAGAGAACTTGGAGTGCTCCTCGCGGGCAATCATCTCGTTTCGCTCTTTGGCGACGTCCTGAGCTTGGCTGGAGATCTCGGCGACCGGCATGCCTTCCGCGTCAGCCTGCAACGGACGCCAGGGCTGTCCTAGCCAGCGTTCCAGCCACAGTTTTTCAGCTTCCAGATTGTGAAACAGAGTATTTCGCAGTGAGCCAAAACCCATTTCGGCCGGCTCGTCCAACTGGTCATCGCGGAGGTCCGCGCAGAGCTGAAAAATACGCTGGTTGGCCCAATCATTATGGTCAAACAGGTCTTGGTAGATTGAAGTCGATGCAACCATGTTAGATCCCGCACACGTTCAGTGTCTCATGGGAAGGTAATCAAGACAGTTTGAGAGTTCATCTCTGTCGACGTGCCGGACAAAGTGTCTGTGCACGGTAAGGATCACCTGTCCGCGAATTG
>JANQOL010000560.1 GCA_028289675.1 Pirellulaceae bacterium | reverse complement strand
GCAACCAGGTACGATAAACTAGTCGAATCCTACCTCGCATTTGTACAAGTCGCTGCCATGCGAAGGTTACTGAGTTTGATTTAAGAAACAGTGCCTAGCGCGATACGCTTGATTTTGTCTTCGGAGTCAGCAATCGGCACCAAGAATGATGCTGTGGCTCTGCCAGGAACTGTCTGCTTTTCCGGGAAGACTTTCAGACACGAGCAACTCTTCTCTACAACTTCGGTAACCAGAGTTTCGTTGCGCGTGTTTCGGAAGCAAATATCAAAGTTGTGACTGTCGGCCTTAGATGCAACCGATACACCGACGAACTCGAGGTGCCTTTTCGGCCGCGACTCAGACTGAGCGAACGCAATCAGGAAAACTCCTGATGCCGCAAAGATCCAGGGGGTTAACAGCGAGATTTTCACGGTGCTTCCAAGTGCGATAGGATGTCGCTCAAAAAGGTCACGTGGCACTCAGTAGTTACTTCCCTAAGCATAGAAATGTAATAAGCCTTGTCAAACATTTTTTCGGTCGTCAATGAAACACTGTCGTCACTTAAACGGGCAGGCAGTTTATGAAGTTTTGGCGCTCGCTGCGCAAAGAGTGGACAACTTGTTTCTTTTGTGGTTCACGAAGGTGATCGCAGCAAAACAACATGTGTAAACACAGTCGCATCAGTCTGCTGGAGAGGGGGTGGCGAACCGCTACTGCTGTTGTCTCAAGTTGTCACACTGACACTACGCCGTGCACCGTTTCTTCATGATCTGTCTGTGGCGAAGCAAGTTTGTGTGTTTTGTCCGGCACCATACGTGCTGGTCAGTACTAAGATGCCGCACCGCTGTTTGCCATCAAAGCGTTGTTGGTAGCGTACGAAGTGGACCCTACCATGGCCGATTGCTAGAAATCGCGCTGAAGCTCTGTCGGTGGGGCTGAGCTCACTCGTGCCGCAACGCTTCGATCGGATTCATCAGCGCCGCGCGGCGAGCTGGATACAGGCCAAATAGCAGGCCCACTCCCAAAGAGATAAACACCGACAGTAAGACTGACCACAGCGCGATTCTAGGCTCCAACGTTTGCACTATCGGTGGCAGCAACTCGGGTGCAAACGTATTTAGCCCGCTGCGAAGCAAGCGAAATAGTGGACCGCACAGCAACCCGCAGCCGACGCCGAGTAGACCACCTCCGCCAGTCAGAACCAACGTCTCGGTCAGGAATTGTTGGATGATGTCCCCTCTCTTGGCCCCCAGTGCCCGCCGGATGCCAATTTCGCGAGTGCGCTCGGTGACGGTGGCCAACATAATGTTCATGATGCCGATACCACCGACCAGCAACGAAATACCGGCAATGATCACTAGCAACGCGTTGAACATGGCCCGGGTGCGTTCGGCTTGTCGCAAGAGTTCTTTGGGAACAACGACGGCGTAGTCTTGCTTGGAGTGATATTTGGCAAGCAGCGTTTCGATGATGTCGGCCGTGTCGTCCACTTGCTCCAAGTCGCGAACGGTCAACGTAATCTGAGTCAGCTCGACGATCTCACCTTTGAAATTGAAGCCCTCGCCTGTCCGGGTCATGATTTGATCGCCCACGCGGTGGCGAAAGGTCTCAAGTGGAATATAGGCGTCCAAAGCGTAGTCACGGGCATCCAGGCTACCGCCGATAGCCGCCGACGCGCCGCGGGGTTTGGTTTGGCCAATCACTGTGTAAACGTCGCTTTCGACCCGCACCTTTCGGCCAATTGGATTCTCGTAGGGAAACAACTCGCGAGCAGTCTGGTCGGCCAAGACAATCAGATTCTCGCGAGATTTTGCGTCCCGAGCGTTGATCCATCGTCCCCGAGCGATCTCCAATCGGTTTAGTTCCAGATAGTCCTGGGTGCAGCCGACCAGTTTGGCGTCCAGCATGCGTCCGCCCACCATGAATTGGCGCTTGAGCTCGCGCATGGGAACGGCCCGCTGAATGGTGGGAATGTTGGACAATATCCGGCGGTAGTCGGCGCGAGTGAGGCCATAGAGCTTGACGCGTTCGTTTGCATCCTCAGAAGATGGTTCGACGCTGCGGACAATGATGTTGGTCGCACCGAGCTCCATAATCTGTTGTTGGGCTTGGTGACTAACTCCCTCACCCATGGCTACCAACCAGATCACGGTGGTGGTGCCGATGAAGATTCCCAAGGCGGCCAACAAGGATCGCATTTTTTGCAGCAGTAGGCTTTTGAGCCCCAACTGCAACGTCTGCAGAAACGTACTTTGCATCAGCGTGTGGCGGCCTTCAGCGAAGTATCGATTTCGGCGGCCGTTACTTGCCCATCGCCGTCGGAATCAACTTCGCTAAAGTTGGCCCGATCCTTCTCGGAGAACTCGTCCTCCGTCAGCACGCCATCTTCATTCTTGTCGGCCATTTTGACGATCTGAGCGCCTGTGACCTTGGGGGACTTCCCTTCCGACTTCTGCTTGGCCGGAGCTGCACCTTCCTCGCCTGTCGGGGTTTTTGATTCGCCATCTGGTTCCGCCTGGTCTTCGGATTCCGACTGAGATGGGCGAATGGCTTGCATCTGCGCTTCGTCGATAAACGCGAGCGGATTGAGGACAACCTCCTCGCCCTCCTGAAGACCTCCGCTGATGATCGTAAACTCGTCGTTGGTATCGCCCAGTTCGATCTTTCGCTTCTTGACACTATCCGCCGTTTTGACCCAGCAGAGGAAACCTTCAGGACTTTCCACAATGCAGGCTACCGGCAAAGTCAGTACGTCTTGGTAGTCGGCCAAGACCACGTCCACGATAGCGCTCATGCCGGGTTTGAGTCCGGGTTGCGGAGCCAGTTTGATGATCGTGTCATACTTGACCAAGTTTCCGGTCCACCAACCAGCCGGCCGAGTTACCTCGGCGATCTCGGACACTTCTCCCTCCAGTGTCATATCTTGCAGCTGAACACGAGCGCGCATGCCCAGTTTTAGGCGGTCCACTTTAGACTCGTGAATCCCCACTTTGACTTGCATCTGATTTAAATCGGGGATCATAAGCAGCGTCTGTTGTTCACGCACGGTGGCTCCTTCTTCGATGTCGGGAGTCTCCTTCCAGGCCGCCGCCGAAGGAAAAATCACCAAGCCCGCACCGGTAGAACAAATCGTGCAGTTCTCCAGCTGCTCTTTTTCGCGTTCCAGACGTTGTTTCTCCAGGGCCAGCGCGGATTCATCAGCGGCCAAGCGGGCTTCCGCCGCGCTTAACGCGCTGCGCAGTTCCTGAAGCATCTTCTGCTTGGTGTATTTTTCGAGTGCTTCCAATCGCTTCTTCTTGAGTTCCAATTCCTTCCGAGCTGACTCGACGGCGAATTGCTCGCCCTCTAGTTGTAGACTGCGCACGATTCCTTTGGCGGCCAATCGAGTTGCCGATTCGTAGGACAGGCGCGCGTTGCGAACAGCTTCTTCCGCGTCAAAAATCTCTTTTTCGATGGTACTCCGCTCTTCTTGGTAGGTTCCTTCCAGGTACTCAGTAATGCTGGTCTTGGCCACCGCCACATCGCTTTCGCTGATGATCTTGTTGGCCAGCGCGTTCTCGTAGGAGATCTTCTTTTGCGTGACGTTGTCTTCGATTTGAGACGTGTCGAGCTCCACCAGCACGTCTCCAGCTTCTACTGTTGTGCCCGTCTCGATCACCCAGATGACGGTGCTGCCACCTTTGACCTTGCACTTGATTTCAATGTTGCTGGAACTCTCCAGCGTGCCATCTTCCGTGACCGTGACGTCCAAATCGCCGCGTGAGACGCGATGAGTCAGAATTTCCACCGCGTCTTGAGGCGCTAACGCGCTGCTCAGCAGTGGCGCTGTGCCAGCAACTACGGCCAACAGCGCGATGATAATCGCGCCCCGCTTGAGCCACTGCGAAGATCGATTTCGGTTGGGTTCCTTGGGAGATGCCATGGTCTGATTTTAGCTTGCGGAAGGATGGCGTGACTGATTTGCTGGCGCTGGTCTAGCGCGGGGTCGGTAACAACTCGACTTGGTGCCATTCCAAACCGGCGGACAGATAGAACGCAAGGCACCAGAAATCAGTGACGGCCAACCTCGCGGCCGAATTGGGTAGGATGTCACGCCATTTGTGGAGGGTAGGGTCCAGCGGAAATCTGTCGATTGCCGAATCGACTTGAAAATGGTTCTCCAGGCACGAAGGAGGTCGTCGGTTCTCGCACGATGAACCTGCCGCCATATTGTCCGTTGGCATATTTGACGGTCCTACCAAAGTATACTCCGCGCGAGTCGCTCAGCATTCCTTTCGCCTTGAAAACGGCGTCTTCGGCAATGCGGACAGAAGGGGGACGCTCACCTTGGTCAGTCTTCGGTGCGGCAAGAAACCGTCTCAGTGGATCGCATACGTGAACTCGTTCGCGGCGGCTGGAGGACTGTTTGTCATCTGCATCATCTACGGCACCGGAGCGGGTTGGTTACCAGTCGCCACCGCCGGAGTCGCCACGGAACACTTGGGCAACTTCACGAGTCGGTTAGCAGCGGTGCCGCCGACCAGCTGTCCCATACCAGTTTGCACCCAGTGGCCAGCATGACGACGATAACAAACGCGAAAATGAGGCGCTTTCCACGGCGAATCGCCAACTTGGCCCCCACCCAGCCGCCAGCCAAATTGCCCACGGCCATCACCAGTCCTGGCAGCCAAGCAACCAGGCCGAAGAGCACAAACATGATCGTGGCGACCAGTGTGACTACAAAAGCGATTAAGTTCTTGCTGGCGTTGGAATTAGTCAGGTCGCCGATGTTCAGCCAACCCATCCCCAACAGCAACAGCACACCTAGGCCGGCTTGAATAAACCCCACGTAGACGCCGATGCCAAAAAACACCGCAAACTGCAAGCCCGCGGAACTTTGCGGACGTTGCTGCGACGCCAACAATCGATCGGGTTGCCAACACAGGACGCCGGCCATCACCAAGAAGATGAATCCAAATACCGGCTGGAATGCCTGAGCGGGCAAATAGACAGCAGCCACTGTTCCCAGCGGCGTTCCCAGCAATGTGGGCACAGCCAACCGGAGCGATTGGCGGCGATCCAACAGGCCTTCCCGATCGAATGTCGCGGAAGCCGCTGCCGACGAGAACAGCACGGCAATGCGGTTGGTGCCGTTGGCCAGTTTGGGATCCATACCAAACAACATCAGCGCAGGCAGCGTCAAGAAGGACCCGCCTCCCGCAATGGTATTGACGATGCCCGCCGCAAAGCCTGCCACTATCAGTAGCAACCACCAACCCCATTCAGACATTGTCACTCAATTAGTGCGAGTCGCACGGACATCTGGCCTGAGCCATCAACGATGGTCGTTGCTCAACATCGTCGAAAAACAGACTACATCAAAAATAAGAATGCTCTAAGTGCGCAAATCGAACGACCGCTGCAGCAATTCTTCATGGTGACTGCCGCGGGAAGCCATCCAGTCGATACTCCACCCATCCTGTCTGACGTTGCCCGGGTAAACAGACTTGCAAATGGGCGGCTTCTTCAAACCCCGCAGCGTGCAAGTTGTGAGCATCGGTACTGCAGGTTTGGCTTTCGACGCCGAAGTAAGGCCGATTCGGAGTCCACACCACAAGATGCGTAAAGTCCTGACTCGCGTGGATGAGAATCTGTTGGTCGTTACCGCGAAACTCGATGCGCGTGGGACGCTCGGGCCGCAGTCCCCAAAACACGTCGTCAAACGCGCGGTCCTGCAACGAGAAAGGTGAACCGAGGGGATAGTCTAATTCGGACGCCGCAATCAGTTTGCCCGACGGTAGCTGTCGTTCGGCTTCCATCCAATGAGAGGCTGGAATCGTTAGCCAAGTTGAATCACGCGAGTCCTGGTAGACGAAGTAAGGATGGAGCGCGAATCCAAACGGCACGCTGGCCTGTCCATCGCGATTGTCGACTTCATAAGTCCAGCGCACGCGTCGGTCGGCAAGGCGAATGGTCAGATAGAACTGGTGCGGGAAGGGAAACTGGCGGCCCAAGTCCGACTCGGCACCAAAGTCGGCTTTGCAGCGGACTGCCACGCCCGCATCATCGCTCTCCCAGCTGACAACCTCCCAAGGGTGTCGATTGACCAAGCCATGAATGAAATGAGAACCCGCATTGGGTTCAAAACGAACCTCTTGCCCTTCAAAGCTGAAACGCGCGTCTTTGACCCGGTTGGGCATCGGGTACAACACGGGGGTGCCGTAGGCCACTCCAGGCAGTTCTGCTAGCGATTTTGGCTGCCGCAGCAACTCAACGCCACCGACGCGAATCGAAAATAGATTGGCTCCTGCCTCCGGAGCTAATTGAGCGACAGTCTCACCCTGCCGCAAGGTGTAGATCTTCAGCTCGTCGATCGACTCGATGGCCAATTCGCCAGCACCTGCCGTTATCGAGGCGGTACAAACGAGCAGGCAACAGGCGTACCAGCGGAGCATAGAACGTCTCCAGGAATGTCGAAAGGCGTTGAGATGAAGCTGTTTGGAGCAAGCTCAGCGTGTTGCGTCCAGCATCGCCAATATAGCATTCCGTCATCCAAGTCGATGCTTGAGCCTGTCGTGGACGCCAGTGGGCTGGACGGAAAACAAAAAATTCTCACAAGCAGCTGCATTTTTCGAGATGCAAAATCGCGACATAGAGTGAGCCTCAATTCATAGGAACTGGTGTGAGTGAGCAAATTACACAGATCTTGGACCGGATTGTCTCCGGCCAGGAGCATGCCTTCGACGAATTGGTGCCATTGGTTTACGAGCCCATGAAACAGATCGCGGCCGCCGCGCTCAGCAAGGAAGCGCGGCAAGCCTACGATCCCACAGAGTTGGTGCATGAAGCATACATGCGGTTGATCGGCAACGAACAATTGGCCTGGAGCAGTCGGCGGCACTTCTTCGCTGCGTGCGCGGTCATGATTCGTCGCATCCTCGTAGATCAGGCACGAGCTCGACAGAGGCAAAAGCGCGGTGGCGATTTCCAGGAGGTCAATGTGGAGATCGCTCAACTGGCCAGCGCCGCAGGTGGCATAGACTTGGTGATGCTGGACGATGCGCTGGTTGATTTGCACCAACGAGCTCCGCGTCAGGCCAAGCTGGTCGAACTTCGGTTTTTCGGCGGGATGACCGAACAGGAAGTGGCCGATCATTTGCAGATTTCCAAACGCACCGCCGCCAACGATTGGGCCACCGCCCGAGCATGGCTCAAATCCAAAATTGAACGTTGAACCGCTTGATATGAGAGAAGCAAGATGAGTCACAAGAACCGGAGACAGCCGCCTGGTCACATCCAACGTTGCATCGGGATGATCTACTTGGCAGCCTGCGTCTCGTCAGGTGGTATGCTGCTTGCAACGGAACCCGTGATGCCGGAATCATTACCAAGGACAACCGCGGTTCAAGGTGACGATGTCCGGATTAACGCTTCCCAGTTCGCCGGATCTCGGTTGCCTGATGCATTGCATTCTGGGCAACGGCCATGGGCGTTTACAGGTTCGATCGAAGGTGGCTTTCCGATTCCGCAGTGGGAGGTCGACTTGGGGCCCGGCAAGGCTCAAGTCGTCGGCAATCGCGAATTCGTTTACGTCGTCTCAAGGGCTGAGTCCGACGAAGCCCAGCTGCTGGTGCAGGCGCTACGAACTCAAGATGGTGCCGTCGAGTGGCAGCAACGGCAGACTGGCGGCAAGTTGGACGCTCAAGAGACCTTCCGCGGCGCAGTGCCGTCACCGCAGGCCACACCACTGCTCATTGGAGATCGTTTGGTCACCGTCAGCTTTCGCGGACAGCTAACGGC
>JANQOL010000555.1 GCA_028289675.1 Pirellulaceae bacterium | reverse complement strand
AAGAACGGCCCGCCGGAGGCGCTAGCCGCGCGGTGTAGGCCCGTACAAACCGGTCATCCTCCACCAGCTGCCGCCTCAGCTTCAGCAGTGCATCCAGTTGTTCCAAAGTCAGTTGCGAGTGCACGCTGGCCCAACCGAAACCGCGTGAGTCCTTGAGCGCCAGTTCTTCCGCGATCCGAGGCACCAAGTTGGGTAGATCGGCCCGCCGCAGCCGCTCGATCACCGTCCGCAGCTGGGCAGGAGCCAGCTGTCGGTCCAAGATCTGCTCCAGCCCTGCTGTTTCGAGTTGACTCAGGCTGCGGTCGCGGGCAATGGCACGCTCGATGAGCCGCTGCGGCTGCAGCCTGGTGTTGTCCAACACCGTGGGCAGCTGAGCGGCGCGGTCCCGCGAGGGCGGCGCTTGATTGAAGGACAGATCCAAGCGATCTTTAAGGAACTCCAGCGTGCGTTGTGGGTGACCCGCGTAGCTGAGCAAATGCTGCCGCGCCTGCATGTTGGCAACCTGGTCGGTCTCGCCAAATTTGGTCCGCCATTGCTCGAGCAAACTCTCCGCCGGAGTCAGTTCGCCCAGGTTTTGATGATGCAAGCAGTGGTAGTAGAAGTACTCCGCAGTGCCCGGTATCAGCTCCGTCAGGGCTTCACGGCGATCACTGGCCAGCGCGAATCGCTCGGCAAACCCAATCTCCTGCTGCGCCATTGCCATCGATCCCCATAATCCAACCTGCCAGACCAACATCCAGACATGTATGCTTAGCCGGTTTTTGTGCATCACGAAATCCCCTTCAGTTGCGAGTGCGCGGCAATCGAAGCTGGACACCTCACTCCGCTCCAATCAACAGTCTAGGTCGGACCAGCCGCCTGTGCGCAAAAGTCTTCGACGTTCGTCGCCAACAGTTTTCTGCCAGTTGCGCGTTGCCCATGACTCAACGGGCAGATAGATAGGGTAGACGCTGGCTTGGGCGAGGAGTTCCCGAACCGGGCTGAACTGGGTCACGCGAACTGAGCCGCCTTGAACCGGGCTGAGGGGGCGGCCAACGGTGGCGTTGCTGAAACTAGGCTCCCAACAGCTCGAGGGCCTGTGGGTGCACCAGGCCATTACTGCCGACGGCATCGCCGCCGAAGACAGAGGGCTGGCCGGCCCAGCTGGAGAACTTGCCGCCCGCCTCCTCCACAATGGACTGCACGGCTGCCAGATCCCACGGATTGGCGATCGGATCGACCATCAGTTCCGCCCGACCTGTCGCGACCAGCAAATAGCCGTACCCGTCTCCCCAAGAGCGGGTGATGTAGGCCTCGCGCTCAAGATTCTGGTAGCCCTGCCCTGCCCCGCGTTCCGCAAAGGAATCGACTTGCGACACGACGAACAGCCCGTCTTTCAGACGACGATTGGAGACCTTGGCTTGGACGGCGGGCTGGCCGCCACGCACGTGCCATGCACCGGCGCCACGGGCCGCAAAGACCATTTCCTGCAGCCCTGGGATGTAGATCACACCGGCCAGACACTGCTGACCGCTGACGAGCCCAACGAGCGTGGAATACAGGGGCACACCAGAGATAAAGCTCTTGGTACCGTCGATGGGGTCCACAATCCACTGAAAATCGGAGGATCCCGCGCGTTCCCCGAACTCCTCACCCAGCACCGCATCTTGGGGCAAGACATCCGACAAGCGGTCTCGAATCAACTGTTCGGCACGCCGATCTGCGGCCGTCACGGGAGAATCGTCGCCTTTGCGTTCGACTTCCAAGCCACTCGCTTGAAACAACTCAAGTGTTGAATCGCCCGCCAGTCGCGCGAGCTCGACCGCGATACGAAGCCGACCTTCGAACGCGTCGCCTACCTGCTCCGGTATGTCGCTTGTATTGATCTCTGACATGGCAACCGTCGACAGCGCTCGTGGTGTGAGATGATACCCGCGTCGTCGGTGATCCCAACGCGTCGTCCTTCCGCTGCCAGGCTGTCCTGCACGCGCGAACCCAAGGCGGTTAGGCTTGGCTCTTGGCGGCTTCCTGCCCGCTGCCCGGTTCATCGGAGGGAACAAAAAACAGGGAGTGGATCACCAACATGATGGCACCACAAACTAACAGGCTGTCGGCGATATTGAAATTGGGCCACACGAATTGTTCGTAGCGGAACAAAATCCAGTCGCGTACTCCGCTGGACCAGTCGGGCCGGCTGGCGGGCGGATTCCACAGTCCCAGCCGATCGTAAAGATTGCCAAAGATGCCGGATGTCACACAAGCCAACGCGATTGTCAGCCACCAGCTGTCGATTGCCCGGTAGCGCGTCAACCAGACGACGATTCCCACCGCGGCGACGACCGACAGCGCGGCAAACACCAATCCAAATCCAGCGCCCATGCCGAATAGGGCGCCCGGATTCACTGCGGTTTCGATGCCCACGTAGGGTTCGATGATCCACCAAGGACCGTTTTCGCCCGGAAGCCCACGCCAGCTAAAAATCCATTGCTTGGAAAGCAGGTCCGCTCCGGTGCCGGTGGAGGCAATCGCCAAAAATGCGACCCAGCGTGCCCAAGCGATGCGACCGTCTCGCACTTCGCTACGCGGTGACACGTCAGCTTTCCAGTTTAGAGGCACACTTGACACAGTATGGGGTATCCGGAATCAATTCCAAACGGGCTTTCAAGATGCGACCGCCGCATTCTTCGCAGGCACCGTACGTTCCTTCGTTGATCTTTTCGAGAGCGGTATCGATCTGTTCCAGACGATCGCCGTCAGAAGACAGCAGATTCAGCGTGAACTCCTGCTCAAAGCTGTGTGTCCCAACTTCGGCTGGATGCAGCGGGGCATGATTGTCCACAGCACCTTCCGCGCCCAATGCCTCCTGAGACATCATGTCCACATCGCCCCGCAAGCGAGCTCGCAGCGATTGCAGAACCGCCCGAAATCGCTCGAAGTCCCCGCTTTGGCTCTTACTTCGTTTGAGACTCTTGGTTGCTGTTTGCGTGGCCCCCAACTTCTTCGCGACCGTCTTCTTGCCGCCAGCGGAATTGGCACGCGCCGGCTTTTTGAATGCGGCCGCCTTCTTGGTAGCCACTTTCTTGGTCGCTACTCTCTTAGTCACCTTTGCCACCGACTGCTTCTTGGCCGCGGCCGCAGGCCGTTTCTTGGCAACCGACTTTTTGGCGGATGTGGCTTTTGGTGCCGGCTTCTTCTTTGCAGAACTCTTGGTCGTAGGCCGCTTTACCGCCTTTTTGGTCGCAGTCCCCTTTTTCTTGGCGACCTTCTTCTTCGCAGCCGTCTTACTGGCCGACTTCTTAGTGGTCTTTCGCTGGCTGACCGCCCCACCGGCCGACTTCGAGCTGGACTTCTTACGGGCCGCCGGTTTAGCCGCCGTTCGCGCTGCTTTCTTTGCTGAACGTTTCTTGGGACTCAAGTTCGTCTATCCCGTCAACTTAGGGGGTGTGCGGCCAGGATGGTAGGCAAATCGGCGAATTGTGTCAAACTGACTTTCTACTTTAGGAGAAACACAATGGCGGCAAAGGGACCTGCTCCGATATAACCAGAACATCGGCGTGTTTCTTCGGCATCCCGGCTCAAATTAGTCACTTCAGGGTATACGCATGGCCGAAGCCAAATTGGCAAAAACTGGCCCAACTGGGATTACCAGTGGCGCGTCCCTCAGCATTGAGCCCCAGCCAACCGCTCAGCGCGGAAAGTGCCCTGCTTGCGGCGTGGCGATGTCGATTCCAGCCGCCGCACCGAACCCGCCAGAGGCGGGTACGGTGGTCGCCCGCAACACTGCGGCGGGGCCCCCAGCCAAGTCTCCGATAAGGCCTCTGGTGCGCGCGGAACCGTTGGCGCAGTCGCACG
>JANQOL010000550.1 GCA_028289675.1 Pirellulaceae bacterium | reverse complement strand
CGGCGTCACTTGGCGGGCGCACTTTGAGAATGATGTCCGCTGTTTGCCAAAGCGCTTCCGCGTCGTCAACCAGCGTACAGTCGGCCTGTTCGTAATCCCGGTCAAGGAAGCTCGCTGACTGTCCCGCGCCGGACTGCACCAGCACGTCGAATCCCAACTTGTCCCGAAATCGCAGAGCGGTTGCAGGAGTAGCCGCTACACGGCACTCTCCGGAATATATTTCGCTGGGAATCCCAATTTTCATGGTTCGCTTCCTGAGGCGGGTCGCGCCAGTGCAAATCTTAGGCGACACGACTAGGATCTTCTACCGGGGAGTGCCGAGCAATCGCGATTCGCAGACGCGCACTGGCGTACGCGTAACGGAGCCTTGCCAAATCAGCCCCGATGACCGTGCCACTGGCCTCACGTTCCATCCCGAGATATCGAGACTGAACAAATGGGATTTATTGACTTGGAAGAGATTCCGGCGATCGAACCTGCTGAAGGCATTCGCATGCGAACGCCGCACGGCAAGAATTTGATGCTGTCGCTGGTCGATATGGAACCAGATTCCGAGGTACCGCTGCACCATCACCCGCATGAACAGGCGGGCATACTGATCTCAGGCAAACTGCAGTTGACCATCGGTCAGGAAACCCGAACGGTGGAACCAGGTGCGATGTATCTCATTCCTGGCGATGTGCCTCACCGCGCTGTCGCGGTGGACGGACCGGCTGTGGTGATGGACGTCTTCAGCCCAATTCGCGAAGACTACGCTCAGTTGCTAAACAACTACATTCCAAGCGACTGAGTTTCTCGGTCGACGCGGAGAGCAGCGGAGGTTGTGCAATGCCGCCTAGCTAAGCGGCTCGGATCAGGCGGCGGAAGGTACGACCCACACCTTCAAGTCGCACTCGATCTCCTGATGCAAGTGAACTTTGACGGTGTACAGTCCCAGTTCCTTGAGTGGACCTTGCAGACGAACTTGATCGTCGGTGACCACGATTTCGTTGGCTTTGAGAGCAGCCACAATTTCCGGCGCACCAACACTACCGTACAAATGGCCTTCATCGTTGGCGTTGGCTTCAATCGTGATGGATTGTTGGGCGATCTTGTCGGCCAGAGACTGCAGCCCACTCAAACGAGACTTTTCAATCTCTTTGAGCTTGGCCTTGTGCTTTTCCACCATCCGCTTGTGGTGTTCGGTGGCCACTATCGCCAACCCTTGGGGCAGCAGAAAGTTATTGGCGTGACCAGGTCGCACTTCCACGACTTCGCCCTGCTTGCCGACGTTGTCGACATTTTGGATCAGCAGCAGTTCAACGCCGCCATTAGGACCTTTAGGAAGACGTTTGAAAGCCTGACGTCGTGCGCGAGTTTTTGCGGCAACCATGATTTAACTCTACTGTCGATAACTGAAATTTGCGGTGGTTGTTTAAAACGGAATGTCGTCAGCCGGGCCTGGAGCCGAATCGTGTTCCGGCGAAGGAGCGGCACTGGGTGGTGCATCGTAAGATGCCGTGGATGCAGCCGCAGGTCGCGAACCTCCGCCGTCGCCACGACTACCTAGCAGTTGCATGCGATCGCACACGACTCTCAACTTGTAGTTCTTCTGGCCATCCTTTTCCCAGGTATCCAACTTAAGCCGACCTTCGACGAACACCGGTGAGCCCTTGCTCAAGTACTCGGAGGCGACCTCGGCGGTGCGGCCCCAAAAGGTGACGTCAACGAACGTGGTCTCGTCGACCCATTCGCCATTTTGATTCTTGCGCCGGTCATTCACGGCCATCCCGACCTCGGTGACGGGCGTTCCTGCTGGCGTGTAGCGCAGTTGGATGTCGCGGGTAACGTTGCCCATCAAAATGACACGGTTGTAGCTAGCCATGGGTGATTCTCCTAGTTCAATTGTCAGGCCGCGGTGCCGACGCAAATTCATGTCATCGGTGCGTGGTCGTCGGCACGGTAGCTGGCCTGCGAATTACTTCCCTTTGAATTGCCCGGGTCGGGTCATCGCCTGTTGCTCTCGGTCGCCGATTGGCCGTCCAGGAGCTGGAAGCAATCGAGTCAACCTGGGAAGAATAACTAGAATATACGCCATTGCCTGGTTCGCGTCGAACCGCGGCGAGGGAGCCTAAGCAGAGCTTCCTGCCCCAGCTGTGGCGGTTGCAGCACCTTCACCTTCGCTTTCATCGGAGGACTCGGATTTACCCAAGGTGTGGGCGACTAACGTGTCGACCAGACGTGGATCCACTTTGATCACCAGCGAACGCAGGATGTTGTCATCCAGCTGGCAAGCGCGGTTGAATTCGACCAACTTGGAGCCGTCCATATTGAAATACGAGATCCAATAGGTGCCTTTGTTTTGTCCATTGATCGGAAAGGCCAACTTGCGTTCTTCCCACAGCCGGCTGGCCAGGATCTCGCCGCCCAAACCCTCGATCGTCTTATGAACCTTGGCCGCTACCCCACCTGGGTCACGGTTGTATTTATTGCTGTCGAACAGGAAAAAGCAGTCGTAGCACTGTGTAGCCACAATCGAAAACTCCCCAACTCTGGTCTGTTATGTATCGTTGATTGTCAGTTGAATTGATTCATGCAATGTGCCAGATCATGTCGGCACCAGTCGTGGATGGCATCGCACGTTTTGGCGATGGTCTGCTCCATGACCGATTGTTCATCTTGGCTGAAGCGGCCCAACACATAATCGGAGGCGTCCCAGCGTGGTGGAGGCGGATCGATCCCGATTCGAAATCGGGGAATACAATCCGTGCTCAGTGCTCTTAGTATGTCGTTCAGACCCTTTTGCCCACCTGCGGAACCCTTGGGTCGAATTCTCAGCTTTCCCAGCGGCAAACTGAGGTCATCACAGATGACCGCCAAATCTTGCTCGCAATTTATCTTGTAAAACTTCGTTACCGCCTGCACACATCGACCACTGGCATTCATGTAGGTCAGTGGCCACAACAGCAGCAATTTTTGATTCTCGACCGTAGCCGTTGTAAGTTGTCCATCGAACTTGGCTCGTGGAGCCGGAGCCGCCAGCCGTCGGCTCAGTTCGTTAAGTACTTCGAACCCAATATTGTGGCGAGTCCCATCGTACTTGGCGCCTGGGTTGCCAAGTCCAACCACGACCTTCAGCCTGTCGTCCGCAGAACTCATGATGCCGACGATCAGTCGTCAGAGCCCTCTTCACCCTCTTTGTCTTTCCGAATCAACTCGGGCTCAGCCTCTCCAGCCCCATCCTCGGGTTCGGCTGCCGCTGCGCCACTGGGCCGAGAAATCTGCACGATCACTTCGGATTCCGGAGTGACTGCCGAAGCGCCTTCCGGCAACTGGGCCTCGCCGACGTGGATAGCTTGACCAACGTGCAGGTCGCTGATGTTGACAACGATGTGCTCCGGGATCGCCGACGCGGGGCAGGAGATCGTCATCTCGTGCAGCGCAAAACTCAGCAGTCCGCCCTCGCTGGTACCTGGTGCTTCGCCATGCAATTCCACGGGGATCGTCACTTCGACCGACTCGGACTGGGAGAC
>JANQOL010000545.1 GCA_028289675.1 Pirellulaceae bacterium | reverse complement strand
CAGGTCGCCCATATCGCCGTCGAATCGAAATCCTTCGCCCTGCCCCGCTTGACCGAAGATGTCTTCGAAACCAAAGCCCCCCGGGTGTCCGCCTCCTTCGCCCATCCGCTCGAAGCCGGGACCGAATTGGTCGTACATCTTCCGTTTTTCCGGATCGCTCAAAACGTCGTGAGCGTGCTGGATTTCCTTGAATTTTTGCTGGGCAGCCTTGTCGTCGGGGTTTAAATCGGGGTGGTATTTTCGAGCGAGGCTGCGGTAGGCCTTCTGGATCTCATCCGGGGTGGCCGATTTGCTGATTTCAAGAACAGCGTAATAGTCCTGGGCCATAGTGTGCATTTGAATTCGGTTACTTTTGATCAGTTGAAGCTAGGCAGTATATCCGCTGCGAACAGTTTCGCGCAGGTCTTGCCAGGCTGGCGGCTTGCATCGAACTTGCTCTTGCGGCAGCAAATCTCAGGCCAAATAGCGGCTCTGGATATCAAGGCACGGTTGCCATTTCTAGCCGGGCTTGCCAAAACCGCCGGGCGGCGTCCACATACGGCTGACTGGAGGCGGCCTGAGGTGAGGTGGCGATTTGCTCCGCGGAAGCTTCCAGCCAACGCTGGAAGAACCGCACCGCGGTTTCACTGACGCGCGGTGCGCCAACGTCGAAGTAGTAGGGTGCCGTCATGGCCAGCCGATAGGTGTGCGCCCGCTCGGTGACGACGCGAACTATCAGCCAACCACTTTCTTCAATCTCCAGCACCGGGATCTGGCCGCCCTGCCGCGCGTATTCGTCTAGACGAGCTTGGTACAGACTTTGACCGTTGAACACGACTTCTAGGTACTGCACTGGATCCGACGTGGTCAACGTCAAACTCACGTCCAGTTCAACGCTGCCGCCGGCAGGCGCTGAGAAGACTGTGCCCGGTTTAGCGCCGTTAATTTCGGTGCGTAATAGGGGGCCGTTCGTCACAAACGATCGACCCGCCCGAACAGCCTGCCACCAAGTGCGGCTGGTTGGACTGCTCACCGACGCGTACACTCGGTTGTAACCAAGTGGTGAACCGGATTCTCCAAAACCACTGCCCGCCGTGGGTGCAATCCGCAATCCGGTTTCTAGCAACTGCCAATACAGGTATTCCACCAACTGACCCGGCCCCAAGGCTCCACGGAAACGGCCAGGGTCGGGATCGACGATTGGTTTCCACGACCGCGCTCGGCCATCCAGCGTCAGATGTTCACTCAACACTTGAACCGAGTCGATGTGCTTCGAAGCGAGCCAAATGGGAACATCGCGAGCCCACAAGCGCTGAATCTCGGCGTGAACCGGTTCGGGCGCTTCGGCCTCGTGTTTGGCCATGACCAGCAGCCGGGTGGAAGCCAGGGTTTCCGGCACGTCAGCCGGCGGGAGCCAATGGTGAAGCACCAAGCCACTGCCGGGGCGGTTGTCATGGTAGCTGGTGCCTTCCACCCAACGCTCAGGACCTTCCCCCGTTGTTTCTAAGTCGGCCGCCGGCCCATCACGAACCGAAACCGCCATCCGCAGGTCCTCGGCAGGCAGCCAACGACGCGTTTGCTCCGCCGAGCCGTAGCTCAGGAGGTCTCCGCCGATCCAGCCCTCCGAGTCCAGATCCGCATGCCGCTCCAAGGCCAGCACATCGTAGCCGCTGGCGTTCTTGTCTAACGTAAAGCCGCCCTGCCCGGCCGAGAACTGCGGACCATGGAAGACCTGATACGTGTAGTCTGCCGGTCGCCCCTTGAACAACAACGTCTTCTCAACCAAGTTCCAACCGTCTTGAAACAAAGTGCCCCTGGCCCTGACCGGTCGCCCTCGAGGATCCAGAATCTTGACTCGACAGGCCAGGGGTTCATCCGTCGCCTGCTCCACAAAGTCGATCTCGACAGTGCCCGTGCCTTGGGCCATACCGGTACACGACAAGCACGCCGTCGCCACCAGCCACAGTAGACAAAGCACCCAACTCGGCCCCGAACGACACACGCCATTGCTGGTCGCTGTCAACCGCCGCGCGGACGACTGGCACGCCTCCCGAGTGCGCTGCGCTGGGGTCTGTGTTTTTGCTTCGGGAATCACCATATCCTGTGGGCTCTGGTTCGTTCCAGTCGTGTGGCTGGTTTCCTTGCGACCATCCGAGAATTGGCTCCTTGAACGCCGCGCGGCATCTTTGCCGCGAAGGCCAGTGCACTTGCGTCCGCTAGCGTTACAGGATCGTATTTTAGTGTAGACCGCTCGGCATCGGAGTTGGACTGCGATAATTCGCCGCCTGTCGCTTGTGTTGGCTCCGGCGACAGTTCCTAGTCGAGAGGGTATACTCCGCCCATCTACCCTGATGTTTCACTTTCATGCTCGTCGAATCTCGTAGCGCGAGTTCGAGAACTCATCGACACTAGGAACAAGCTTACCGGGCGCGTTGGCTTGGCGATCTGCCTTTGTACGGCCTCCAACGGACTTTTTTCGCTTGAAGCTAGCATCAACGCAGGTGGCTCGCGGCGTCAATGAGAATCAGGTCGTGCAGTAAGAATCGCAAACGAGGACCGAGTTGCAAGAGCGCGAGACACAGCCAGAAGATTGGCGAGCACTGTACCCATTTGAGTCCAGGTACCTGGATTTGCCCGCCTCGGAAACGTCTGCCGATGTGGTGCGGATGCACTATGTGGAACAGGGAGATCCGCAGGCGGAACAAACCGTGTTGTGCGTCCATGGTAATCCGACTTGGTCATTCACTTTTCGCCAAGTGTTGCAGCAGGTCGGCTCGCATGCACGGGTGATTGCCGTGGATCACATTGGCTGCGGATTGAGCGACAAGCCGCAGCGATACAGTTACACCTTGCAGCGGCATGTCGGCAATCTGGCTCGTCTGATTGAACAGCTGGATCTGAAGCGCGTCACGTTGTTGGTCCACGACTGGGGTGGGGCCATCGGGGTCGGGGCGGCTCTGAAAGCTTTGGCCCGCGTGGACAAGTTTGTTCTTCTCAACACGGCGCTGTTCCCGCCACCCTACATACCTTGGCGCATCGCCGCGTGTCGCTTGCCAGGCTTCGGTCCCTTTGCGATGCGGCGACTGAACCTGTTCGCGCGAGCCGCACTGACGATGACTTTGAACCGCTTGCCAACACTGCCGCCAGCGGTCGCAGCGGGGCTTTTGGCCCCGTATCACGACTGGAATTCTCGGGTTGCCATCGCGCGGTTCGTCCAAGACATTCCCCGCCGCAAGAGCCAGGCGACTTGGCAGCTGCTGTCGAGTATCGAGCAAAGTTCGGAGCTGTTCGCCGATCGTCCGATGCGCATTGTGTGGGGCATGAAAGACTGGTGTTTTCGCGTGGAGTGTTTGGACCGACTCACGCAGCTATTCCCCCAGGCTCAAGTCCAGCGTTTGGAAGACGTCGGACATTATGTCATGGAGGAAGCCGCTGGCGAAGTCATCCAAGAGGTCCTGGCTTGCCTACAAGATGGCCGTGACTGAACTGACGCCGAGGAGCCGCTACATGGGTCTGGGCGACCGTCCTGCAGTTCCTTTTCCATTGGATCAGGCTTGGCCGGTCAGTACGGCTGCTCAATTGGCCTGCATTTTGGAAGCGGCCGCGCCCAAAGCTGGGAACGTGCATCCGCAAGCGTCCTTCGTCGACATGGACTTCGAGCATTTCTGCGCCAGTGCCGTGGCGGTAGCCGAAGTATTGCGGAATGTCTACGAAAACCAGTCGGTTGCTACCGAAAAGCAATCGGTGGGGCAACTAATCTTGCGTACGGTGCAAGCGACAGCGCGGGCCGTGCAGCGCAATACGAACCTGGGTACCCTGCTTCTGTTCGGTCCGCTCGTGTACTCTGCCGGAAAAGGGCCGCTCCACCAGGCTGTGACCCGTACATTGGATCAACTGACCGTCCAAGATTCACGCGATGTCTACCAGGCGATTCGCTTGGCCGCACCGGGAGGCATGGGCCGTGCGCATCGTCATGACGTCCAGGACAGTCCGCCCGAAGATTTGCGGATCGCCATGCGACAAGTAGCCGACGTGGATGCCGTAGCGCGGCAGTATGTTACAGGATTTGGCGATGTGTTCGACCGGCTGGTGCCATGGCTGGACGACGAACTACGGGACGCCAATTCTCTACTAGATGCAATTTGCCGCGTGCAAATTCGCTGGCTAGCATGGGAGCCCGACGGGTTGATTGTTCGCAAGAACGGTCTGGAACTGGCCGCTCGTGTTCAGCAGATGGCTCAGCGGGTATTGGAGCGCGGTGACGGCCAGGATGGTTCCATCATCGAACGACCAGAATACCGCCAGTTGGACGGGTTCTTGCGCGCCGATGGTCATCGTCGAAATCCAGGCACGACGGCCGATCTAGTCGCAGCCACCTTGCTGGTGCGTTTGTTGGAACCGGTTGACGATGCAGCTGCGAGTGACAAATGACTGCCGCGGACTAGCGCATTCTTACTCTTGGTGTCGCCTGCCTTCGACGATGGTGAGCCACCACCTTGGTTGATGACGCGGCCATAGGTGCATGCGAATCGCTCTAGCCGTCAAACTGCTTACGGTAGATAGCTTGGATCAGAGATTCGGTGTCTTTGAATTTACTGCCCGAGGCAACGGCCTGTTCAATTAGTTGTCTGGCGTCGGCTTCGGCGTGTCCGAGAGCCAGCAGTGCTTGGAAGGTGTCTTCCACCACGCCATCGGTGAATTGATTGGCGTCCTCGGGGGCCTCACGCCTGACGAGTAGAGCAAATTTGGGCATCTTACGTCTGAGTTTGGCGATGATTCTTTCGCTGGTGGCCGGCCCAATACCGGGCAGACGAGAAAGGCCCTTGGCGTCTTGTTGCTCGATCATGATGGCTGTGTCCTTCACTGGTTGCGTCATCGCTCGCAGTGCTTTTTTGACGCCCACACCATCCACCGAACAAAAGAGCTCGAAGAAGTCCCGTTCTGCTGTATTCAGGAATCCGACCAGCCGTGGCGTCAGCCGCCCGCCGGAGGTCACATTGCCGTCCAGAAAATGGAGCGTGTGGAAAGTGACTTCTTGGTTGCGCTGCGATTGCAGATGACGCCGCGTGAACTCGGCAATCCAAACCTCGTATTCCATGGGCGGAATAGACAGGATGGCGACTTCATCCGCCAGACCGACAAGTTGTCCGGTGATTTTGCAAATCATGATGTGTCTGTAGGTAAGCGGAAACGCGGTGATTCCACCGCGGACGGCGAAGTGGATACTACATGCCGGCGCCGATTAGGGCAGGAATTGTTCCAGCACACCGGGCGGCGTTCGAGACGCATTATGATGCGTCAGGGCAATGGCCAGTGCGTCGGCGACGTCGGCCGGTTCGGGGGTCTGCGGCAGGCCCAGTTGATGTTGCACGGCGAATTGCATTTGTTCTTTGGATGCTCGACCATTGCCGGTCAGCGTCTTTTTGATCTGCGTCGCCGCGTAGGAGGCGACGGGCAGTCCGGCTTGCTGAGCGGCCAACAAGATGACTCCGCGCGCGTGCCCCATCAATATGGCCGTCGTCGGCCGATCGTAGTGAGAGTAGAGCTGCTCCACAGCAAACGCGTCTGGACGAAATTCGGACAGTATCTCGCTGATTCCCTGATGCAGTTCTTCCAGACGCTGCTCTAGTGGCTGTCGACGACTGCAGCGGATGACACCCCCATCGACCAACTCGATCGTACTTCCACGAACTCGAATCACTCCGTAGCCCGTGGTCCCCAGAGCCGGGTCAATTCCCAGAATGGTCTGCTGTGTGGACATAGCCGGCTCTCCTCCCGGGGTCCAGATTTCACACGTGTAGGCCTACTGCGGAGACGCTACGCCTTTTCCCAAGTCGTTCCCTCTTTGAGATCTTGGAGCGTGATGCCCAGACTGCCCAGTCCGTCTCGGATGGTATCGGAAGTGGCGAAGTCTTTGTTGGCTCGGGCATCAGCGCGCAGTTTAATGACCAACTTCATCAGACCATCCACCGTCTTTCCGGCACCGTCATCGGATTGCATCTTGGGCGGTTTGATCAACAGTCCCAAGATCGCTCCCAGCTCTCGCAGCACTCCCATGGCGCTTGTCAGAGTTTCCAGATCGTCGTTGCTTCGTTTCTTGGAGTCCTCCAAGTGATGTTGGTCGACAAAGCGATTGATCGCGCGTGACATCTCGAACAACTCGCTGACCGCACCACCGGTATTAAAGTCGTCATCCATTTTGGCCAGGTAGTCCGAGCGCAGCTCAGCTAGTTGCACCATTAGCGGATGGTCGGCGCCGGCCAGTTGTTGGTCACCGGCCGCTCGGCTGGTGGCGTATTGCACGTCCAGGTAGAACGAACTGTCTGTGATTCGCTCATACCGCTGAATCAGTCGATAGAAGGCACTCAGTGCCTGGCCGGCTTCTTCCAGAGCTTCATCGCCAAACAGGATGGTGCTGCGGTAGTGCGAGCGTAACAAGAAAAAACGAATGCGGTCCCCGGTCTGTTCTTCGATTAACTTGGCCAGCCCGCCGTCGCCCGCACTGCGGCTGATCTTGTTCGATGCACTGGCTTCCGGCGCGGGATCCGCGGATTCGCCATCGGTTCGGTCTCCACGGCCGCCCAGTTTGGCGCTCGCACCGCTGCGCTGCATCAATCCGTTATGCATCCAGTATTTCACCATGGGTTGCCCGTGGCAGCATCGGCTCTGCGCCAGTTCGTTTTCATGATGTGGGAAGACCAGATCCAAGCCACCGCCGTGGATGTCAAATGTCTTGCCTAGGATCCGGCGGCTCATAGCGGAGCACTCGATGTGCCAGCCCGGGCGGCCCGGACCCCATGGACTATCCCAGCTGGGTTCATCGGGTTTCGCGGATTTCCACAAGGCAAAATCTCCGGCAGAGCGCTTCTTGGCGGCCGCGCCGCCACCTTCGCCTTGTTGGCCTTCCACGGTGCGATTGCTCAGCTGACCATATTCGGTGTCGCGGGTGACGTCGAAGAAGACGTCGCCATCGCTGGCGTACGCGAAGCCGCCCTCGATGAGCTCGACGATGAATTGAATGATCTCATCCATGTGGTCGGTGGCGCGCGGCAAAGCGTTGATCTGATCTACGCCCAGCGCCTGCAAATTGGCCAGATAGTCCATCGTCATTTCGGTCGCAACTTGCGACATGGGAATCCCACGCGCTTGGGAGGCCGCAATCAGCTTGTCATCAACGTCGGTAATGTTGACCACCCAATGGACCTGGTACCCGCAATACACCAAGTAACGCTTGATCGTGTCAAAAATGACGGGACCGACCATGTGACCAATGTGAGCTTCCGCATAGACCGTAGGGCCGCACAAGTACATGCCGACCTTGCCAGACTGGAGGGGCTCAAACGGTTCTTTTTGCCGAGTGAGGGTGTTGTAGATCCGAATCGTGCTCGAAGAAGTCATAGTCTCAGTCTCGGATTTCATCGATGTTGGGGCGCTCGCCACAGTCACTCACTCCGTTTGTTTGGCACTTGCGGGCTCGATTCCAAGTCCGCAGATTATAGGCATTCTGCGCGGTGTGGGTACGTCAGTTTTCACTGGACGATCGGCGAGGCCACCGCATAGAAGACTCGGTAAGCAACCCGTACCATCCGATTTTGGCAGGCTCGACTTTATGGACAACGGTGCTCAATCTTCTGCGTCGCTATCGGCTAGCCGGTACACGGTTTGGCTGTTGCGTTTGATCGGAGTGTCCACTTGCTTGGCCTTCTTTCCGATGTTTTTTCGGTGGCAGTGGATGGCTGGCATTCACGGTTGGCTGGGACTGGGGGAGCTGCCGCATGTGCCCGTCGTGGAGTATCTGGCACGCTCGCTGTCGGCGCTCTACTTTGCCCACGGCTGCTTGGTGTTGGTCGTCTCTACAGACGTCGTCCGCTATCGGCCGATCGCACTGGTCGTAGCCGGTCTGAATGTGTTCTTGGGCGGTATGTTTGTCGTGATTGACAGCTGGTCGGGATTGCCCTGGTGGTGGATCGCTGGCGAGGGGCCGCCCATCTTGGCCATCGGCTGCGCGCTGTTATGGTGCCTACGCGCTGCTGCTCCGGCGTCCGACGAGAACTAACGCGCCAGCCGAGTTGGCGTTGGGACGTGAATTTAGCTGTCGCAAGACTTGCAACCTCGACCGGGCTGAGACTCGCACTAACGATTGACACTTGCACTAACGATGCTGTGCACTGCGTTGGATGGCCTGCAGCAGCTCGGGAGTTGGCGAATCGATGGTCAGCACTTGGTCCTGACCCTCGGCTCCGCGAACGATGCAGATTAGTTGTCCCGTCGATGAAGCGGGTGACGGCGAACGTGGCTCGACCTGGCTGACGACTCCGGCTGCGGCGCTCTGACCAAATCCCGTCGAACCCGCAGGGACCGTAAGTTCACTGCCCGCCAGTTGCGTCGTGCCACCTGTGGTCGGCGCGGGTTCAGCAACCAGTGTGGTGGCTGCGGGGGAAGCGAACAGATGAGATAGACCCAAGCGGTCAATCTGGGCGTAGATCACATCGGCGGCCGCGTAGATGCCTTCGTCATCGTTGGCATCGGCAGCATTGCACACTCCAATCAACCGTCCCTGAACATCAAACAATCCTCCACCACTGCGGCCTACGGCGGGAGCGCCGACAATCTCAATATTGGCAGCGCCGATGTAGCGATTGATGTTGGCAATGCGCGTGTCGCGCCGCGTTGGATCTTGGCCGTGATCGCAGCCAAAGCTAAACGCGGGTTGGCCAATTTGCAGTGGTGCACCTTGTGGCAACAGTTCGACCGGCTCGATGGCGACTGGCAGTTGAAACGAGATCAATCCGATATCCGCTTCTTCGGCCGTGAAGTCGATGAGCTGCGCTGCCAAGTTGACTTCTTGCGGTGTGCCCGCAAACAAGTCGATGGTCAGTTGCGAATTGGGTTGCATGTCGCGGAACAGATGACCGCAGGTCAGAACCAGGGCTTCTCGACCATGCACATCCACGATCGTGCCCGTTCCATAGGCGGTCGTGTTCGCCTCATCCACACGAATTCGTACTGTGGCCGCCGCCGCTCGGGCAATCGCCTGTTCCGGTGTCAAAGGTGGTTTCCCGGTACCGCTGGACGGGAGCGATGGCACTGTGCCAGAACCCATCGCTTGGACGGCTGCGGACAGGACGCCAGGAGCAGCCCGCACCGGCGACTGACCGCGCACGATAGGTTGCATCGTTTGGCCTGCGGGCGCAGCAGGTGATGGAGTACCGACTCCAGCCGCGCGATCGCTGGGTGCGCGCCGTCCGGCTGCGCCACCCTGGCTGCGGGCAGCCACGCGCTGCGCGCGCTTGAGAATCTGTTCGTACGTGGCCACGCCCACCATGCGATCCACCTCGCGTCCGCCGCTGACGAACACCAGGGTCGGCAGATTCTGGACTTGAAACTGACTCACCATTTGGCGTTCCCGGTCGGCGTCCACCGATCGGATTTGCCAACCCTCCTGACGCAACCTGGCTAAAGCCGGTTGTAGTTCGCGGCAAGGCTCGCACCAAGCGGCGGTGAACTGCAGAATCGTACAATCTGCGCCGCCCACAGCGGCAATGAAACACGTAGATAAGAACCAACTCGCCACTGGTATCCTCCCCAGGTTGGCCAGA
Source organism: Pirellulaceae bacterium (assembly GCA_028289675.1). Lineage (GTDB taxonomy): Bacteria > Planctomycetota > Planctomycetia > Pirellulales > Pirellulaceae > Aureliella. The sequence goes on along the minus strand of JANQOL010000545.1, from coordinate 75 downwards.
GTAAGCGGCTTGAATCGTCGAAAATCGATCGCAAAAGAGTTGCATCGAAGACCGAACGTCCAGCTTCTTTGCGCA
>JANQOL010000544.1 GCA_028289675.1 Pirellulaceae bacterium | reverse complement strand
GTGTCTGCTTTCAACCATGATGAAGCGGCAACCATTGTTGTTGACGCAAGCCATGTGTCCGCGAGAGTTGCACTAAACACTGCGCAAACGCGATTGATCGCTGATGCTGCGCCGGCGCCGCGGTGCGAACATCTACTCACAGAGCCTGCCCACATTTCCCGGCTATTTCTCAACTCGGGGTGTTAACAGGCATTGCCTGGCATTCCAAGTGCGCCAGGTTGGCGGGCGCTTAGCCAAGCGGTAGATTGGAATACGGCTGGTAGACCTCTTCGTTTGCCAGAGATACACGCCGCAGGACTGCCTTGCTGCGAAGGTCGATGGGCCTCAGCTAGTGGTGCAGACCGTCCGTCAACGAGCGTTCAACATGAGCCAAGATTCGGTTGTCATTGATGGGGTAACTCTCAAATTGGCCACGCCGCTGGAGAACCGCGCGGAGTGGATTGGCCAGCGAGAGGTACTTAAACAACTATTGGCTTGCTGGTTGGTGGTCGACCAAGAAGATGCGCCGTTGACTCCGCGGCTGATCGGCGTACCAGGTATCGGCAAGACGGCTTTGGCGATGTCTGCGGCTCGAATGCGTGACCAACCGCTGTACGTGTTTCAGTGCACGGCAGACACTCGCCCGGAAGACTTGTTGGTAACCCCCGTACTAAGCGGAGCTGGCAAGATTGCCTACCACGCATCGCCGTTGGTCACCGCCATGTTGCGCGGTGGTGTGTGCGTGCTGGACGAAGGGAATCGCATGAACGAGAAGTCCTGGGCCAGCCTGGCGCCGTTGTTTGACCAACGTCGGTACGTCGAGTCCATTGTGGCCGGCATTGTCATCCATGCGCACCAGGATTTTCGGTGCGCGGTGACGATGAACCAGGACGATTCGACTTACGAGATTCCCGACTACATTCTCAGTCGGCTTCAACCAACGTTGCCGTTGGGATTTCCGAACCGGCAAGACGAATTGGCCATCCTGCAATACCACTTACCTTTTGCCGAACCTGAAATGCTGGCCATGACGGTTGAGTTCCTACAGCGTTCTCACGAACTGCGCTTGGATTTTTCGGCCCGCGACGGATTGAACTTGCTGCGTTTCGCCCTAAAACGACTTGCACAAGATCCGGATCATCCGATCAGCAAGGACAAAGCGTGGCGGGAATCGCTGGAACACTGCTTGGGAGAAGAAGCGGTCGACTTGGAAGCCATGGCGGAACGCAAGAATCGCGACCTGGGTAGCAACAATTTGCCCTTGGGCCTGGGAGATTTCTTCTTCAATCCAGACGACCCACTGCATCCCGACTTTGATGGCGATGACGATGACGACGGCTAGCCGCCGTTGGATCGGATTCTCACAGCTCAGTCAGCGAGCGCGCTCAGCGTAATGGTGAAGGCTCTCGCGCTTCCCGGAATTCACATTTGCCTCATCGTTTTACCAGCCGCGACATTCAAGGTCAGTTCATCTTGCTGGGCACTGGCACTTCCGTGGGTGTTCCGGCACTGGGTTGTGCCTGCGATGTTTGCCGTAGTTCCGACCCCAAGAACAAACGGACGCGTTCGTCCGCTTTGGTGGGACTGCCGCAAGGTAATCTGCTGATCGACACTTCGCCCGACTTGCGAACGCAGTTGCTGCGCGAAGATGTTGGTGTGGTTCATGCGGTGTTGTACACGCACGAGCATGCGGACCATATTTTTGGGCTCGACGATTTGCGCCTGTTCCCATTCCGATTGAAGGCTCCCGTGCCTCTCTATTGCGAGCCCCAGGTCGAACAGCGGATCCGGCATAGTTTTGATTACGCGTTCCGCACGGATCCGCAGACCCACCCCGGCGCCATTCCAGCGTTGAGTATTCACTCGATAGGTTTGGAGCCCTTTGACCTGTTGGGAGCGACCATTCGACCACTTAGGTTGATGCACGGACCCAAGTACCAAGTATTGGGATTTCGGATTGGCAATATCGCTTATTGCACCGATACCAATCATGTTCCTGAGGAGAGCTACGAGGTCTTGCGGGACTGTGAGGTCCTGATCTTGGATGCTCTGCGTAGGGAGCCCCACGCCACGCACTTTCATTTAGACGCGGCGCTGGAAGTCATCGCACGAGTGCGTCCTGAGCGGGCATTTTTGACGCATGTGTCTCATGACTTGGACTACCAGGACACGTGCCGGCAACTGCCCGCTGGCGTCGAGTTGGCCTACGATGGTTTGCACTTGGAGCTGAAGCTGGACGTCGCACGGTAGATGGCGGGCGGATGCTCTGGTTTACTCTTGTGCGGATGCGGAAGTAGTTACGTCAGCCACCAAAGCTTCGAATTGAGCGGCACCGCGCAGACAGCGGAAACGTGGGTCAGATGTCAAGGACTTGGCCAACGGTGATTTGAAAGGAATGTCGACACGCCGCAAACAACCGATTGCTTGTGCCTGAGCCCAGTTTGCGAACGCTTGGTCTTCCACGCCACTAAGCTCGGCTGATGCTGGAGCATCGACCGTCGCGGTGAGCAGCTCCGCGGCCTGGCACAGTGCTCGGGCGGTCATCAGTGTTTGCAGATTGCTCATGTCGTCCATGCCGGCCAGCAAACGACGGAAGCCCTCAAATTCAGTCTCGCAGTCGGCGGACCGGTCCGCGTGTTTGCGAGCGATCAATCGCGTCAACGGGATGTAGGCCACGTAGTAATTGCGATTGGGAAGATCCGCGTCCACGGATTTCAGTAAATCTAAGGCTTGGGCGTCACGTCCCAACTGGACCAGGCACACGGCGCGCATCGTTCTGACTTCCTGTGGAACGTGTTCGCGGAGTGCGGCGTAGTGAGCAAAATGCGTTTCAGCCTCATCAAACTGGAGCAATTCAAAGTGAGTTTCGGCCAACCGTAAATGAATGCCCTTCCGCAACGAAGACACGATGAATGGTTGGTAGCCAGCATCCAATCGTTCGATCAGTCGATTTGCGTTTTGAAACCGCTCGACCACTTGTGGAAACTGCATTCGATCCCGATGTCCTTGCGCTAAACTCATTTCTTCGCGACACCGAGCCAGGATCATTTCGGATTGGTTGGTGGAGTCCGTGACAACGCCTTGGCGGATGCGCGAGGCTTGAGCGGCAAACGCTTGTTGCTGCGAAGTATCGCTGGATAGTTCGACGGCCGCCTCATAGAGGGACGCCAATTTGTTGGAAAACTGTTCGACTTCTGGGTAGTTTTCACTCAGCTGGCGTTGGACTTCGATGGCGCTCTGTATCTGCGCGAATGCCTGGTCAACCTCCTTAAGCGCCTCGTAGCATTGTGCCTGCTCCACATAGGCGTTGGCTCGCGCGGACTCATAGCGAGGCAAACTAGGCATGCACCGAATGCAGACGTCCTCCATAATCTTGGTGGACGTTTCAGCGTCCGCCAACGCCGGACGGTACTGACCTTGAGCGCGTTTTAGTTTGCTGCGGCTGAGAAAGATCTCCGCATGAGACAATTGAAAGTCGTAGATCTCGGGCAGCTGCTGACTGAATTCGAGCGCCTGAGATAGTGCTTGTTCGCTGGCAGCATAATCCCGCATGTCGGATCTGATTCTGGAAATCCGTTTCCAGGTAATCGCTTGATACCAATTGGCATAGTCGCGGTCCAAAGCGCCGCTGGCGGCTAGACGCTCGTAACATTGCCGTCCTTTTTGAGCTGTCTCCAATGCTTCTTTGAAGCGCCTCATACGGCGAAACGACTCCGACTGCGACGTATAGCTGACCCCCTGTTTCTGGATAGCCGCGTCCGCATGCTCTGGAACGGATCTGGCCAGATGCTCCATCGAGTCAATCGCGGTTTGGTACGCCGCGATGGATGCGTCCAAATCCTCCAACACCAGCAACACCTTGCCGTACTCCAGATACAGCTCGGCGCGGTCGATACGCACCGCCGCCAAGTTCTTGGGATTGGCTCGCAATTCCGCGCTTTGTCGGCTTTCTTGCAGCAGATCATCGTAGAACTCGATGCCGGTTTCGATCATCTGCTTCTGAAACGCCAGGTTGCGTGAAGAACCGAGCGGCGTGTGGCTGCGAAAGGAGACTAGGTAGTTCTTGATGGCCTGATGCGCGCGTTGGAAGTTGTCTAGCGCAAAGTCTCGCTCTTGTTTCAATTGTTGTTGCTGCAGGCCGATCTCATCATGTTGAGATTTCAGCTTCCAAGTCAGCGCGGCCCAAGAAATGATTAGTGCTAGCGTGGCGATGGCCGTGGACGCCGACAGGGCGGCAGCCCCCGGAGAGCGTTTGGCCCATTTGGCCAGGCGAGCTAACCGGCCAACTGGCCTGGCACGCACCGGAAAGCCTGTCAGCACGTTCTCTAGATCAGAAGCGAACTCTTGGGTCGATTGATATCGACTTTCGGGGGCCTTCTGCAAACAGTGCATGCACACCGTTTCCAAGTCCAGCGGAATGGATGGATTCAATTGTGAAGGCGTGGTAGGCGTGTCCGAAAGTACGCGTTCAAGTGTTTGCAGAATCGGCCCGGGTGCTATTGGAGGCTGTCCCGTTAGCAATTCGTACAGCACCGCACCTAGGGCGTAGACGTCAGTACGCGTGTCCACGCCCAAGTCCGGATTGCCCGCCTGTTCGGGACTCATGTACTGCGGAGTCCCAATGATCTGCCCCATGACAGTCAAGGTCGCATCGTCCGCTTCCTGGACCATTCGTTTAGCGATCCCAAAATCGATCACCTTGACCTGGGGCTCCGGTTCACTCGGGATTACCAGCAAGTTGGATGGCTTGAGGTCGCGATGTATGATGCCGCGTTGATGGGCATGGTGGACGGCCCGGCAGGTATCGAGCATCAGCCGCACACGGCCCAACAAGTCGACTTCGTGCTGCTGGCAAAACTCAGTGATCGGCTGACCTCGCACCAACTCCATCACATAGTACGAGCGGCCCTGCTCCGAGACGCCAGCATCGAAGACTTTGGCGATGCCGGCATGGTCCATCAATGCTAAGGCCTGCCGTTCCAACTGCATCCGCGCGGCCAACTGGTCCGACTCCAATTCAGGACGAATCAGCTTCAGCGCCACTTCCCGACGCAGCGGTTGTTCCTGACGCGCCCGATAAACGACTGCCGAGCCACCACGCCCGATGATGTCCATGAGCAGATAGGGGCCGATCTGCCGACCGGTGAGAGAATTCAGGTTATCCGCCGAAGAGCTGTTCTGCGGGCTCGCCTCGGCGATTGGACCATCGTCCGCATCGACGAGTGTGGCCTGGTCGGACTGAAATTCCGGACGCTCCGGCAGTGTGTTTGTCTGGAGGCATTGATTGGCTGCGGGCTGCGCCATGAAGTTGCCCAAGCTGAAATGCGCTCCTACCAACCGGGTGACCAGTCCCTGCAGATCGGGCTGATCGCGACAACAGCGCGCGATCAGCTCTCGCCGCGCTTCGGGGTCGGCACAGGCGATAGCTTGGTCAAAGATTTCGTCGGGATCCACTGATCTTCCGATCCACAGCACAGTCGGTTTGGGAAAT
>JANQOL010000543.1 GCA_028289675.1 Pirellulaceae bacterium | reverse complement strand
CACGCATACTGGCGGCTGAGGACGTTGATCTGCGCGAGCGGCTTCGCCGTTGGACCGAAACGCAAACGCAAACGGTGTTGGATGACTGCGAACTTTAGAGGATGCCGGGTTGGTGAAATCGGATTTGGTCGCTCAAGCAACCAGATCGTGGATGGCTCAAAAAATGTGTTTGGGCGACTCACACTAGTTGCCAACTTGGGAGACGTTCGGCGTGACAAGTGACTCACAACCGATCTTGCCTGGCAGCTGGCTGGGCGTCTTGGGTGGTGGACAACTTGGCCGGATGTTCACGCATGCCGCCCAACGATTGGGCTACCACGTCGCCGTCTGGGAACCGGAAACCGACTGCCCGGCAGGTCAGGCCGCAGATCGCCATTTTTGCGTTCAGGACACCGAAGACCCGTTGCCCGCGATGCGGGAAATGGCGCAGTTGTGCTCCGTGATTACGCTCGAGTTCGAAAATGTGTCACCCGAGTTACTACGACAGGCGGCCGAGCTAACGCATACCCGACCGGGTGCCGAGTTCCTCGAAATGTGCCAGGACCGGTTGTTGGAAAAAGCCGGATTGCAGGCCGCCGGATTCCCGACGACTCCGTTCCACAGCATCTCAGATTCTCAAGACGTGCTGCAAGCCGCACAGCAATGGCAATGGCCGGTCGTGCTCAAGACGACCCGTAGTGGTTACGACGGCAAGGGGCAAGTCAAAGTGGAATCGCCGGACCATCTGGCGGAAGTCTGGCCCAGCTTGGAGGGGACCTCGCTGATCGCCGAACGCTGGATCGAGTTCGCCGCCGAAGTTTCAGTTGTTACGGCACGGAATGCGGAAGGGGAAATCGCTTGCTATCCGCTGTTTGAAAATCAGCATGCACGGCACATTCTAGATGTTACCAGTTGTCCAGCCGATGCCAGCTTGATCGGCTTGGAGACCGAGGCCCAAGATATCTGTGCTCAGATCGCGAAGCAATTCGGAGTGGTAGGTCTGTTTTGCGTCGAGTTCTTTGTCACGACCGAAGGCAAGTTGTTGATTAATGAAATGGCTCCTCGGCCGCATAACTCTGGGCACGTCACCATGGATGCGTTTCGCTGCAGCCAGTTTGAACAGCAGGTGCGGGCGATTTGCAATTTACCACTAGGTACCACTGAGCAGCTGCAACCGGCAGCGATGGCCAATCTGTTGGGCGACCTGTGGGGTGACGAGCCTCCCAACTGGCAACAGGCCATTCAACAGTCCACAGCGCACTTGCATTTGTATGGAAAGCAGGAGCCACGTCCGGGACGCAAGATGGGGCATTTGAACGTGTTGGGCTCGGACGCACGCCAAGCAGCAGAGCTGGCTCGTCAGCTGCGCTCAGAGTTGGCGTCTGCCGTGGTCGCGGATGCTACCCCAGCTGGATCCCCGCGTCGTTGATGTCAAACGGCAAGATGCTTTCGTCGGCGAAACTGCCGCGATGCTTGGCCACGTACAGCCCTCGCGACAACCGGCCCGCCTGCATTTGCCGCCCCAAGATGATCACGGTGTTCGCTCCCGCCATCAAATCTCCGTCCGACAAGGCCTCGGTGATCAGTTCTTCCAGCATCGTTTGCTTGGTGGTCACCAATACCATGGCTAACGACTCGCGATGGTCGTACGCTCGCCGCGCGACGTCGGATTGGTGTTTGAGGAAGTCTTGGCGCAGCACCTCGCGGGCCAACCAATCATGCTCTTGCCGCAGCATCCGATGATAGATCAATTCCAGTAGATCCAATTGCAGTGAATCACTAGCAGCTTGCTGCGGTTCAATTCCATCGATGACGAAGCGGCGAGTCCCGTGAACTAGATGGCGATAGACGAAACGGAACAACAGTGGCATACGCCGGTTCAACTCCGATTGCCAGGCGTGCCATTCGTCTCCGTCCATCTGACTACGTAGCACGCGACGTCCGCGATAGCCCAAGAAGGGCAACACGTCCTCGGGTTTGCCGGAGAAAGCATCCTCCAAGTCGCCGCGATGCGGATCGGCGATTTGCAAAGTTTGATTGAACATCCGTTGGGCATAGCCCAGGTGATTCTGCGAATCGCCACGGCTGGACAGGTCAATGATAGCTGCGGTATGCCGCTCTTGTTGTTGTCCAGCCTGACTGAAGTGGGTGCCCAATTGCGTTTTGCCAACACCGGTGGCGCCAACCACCATGGTCAGGCTACCGGGCAGCAATCCGCCGCCCAAGGCCTCGTCCAGGCGTTGGATGCCGGTGGAGATTCGAGGTTTCATTCAAACTGTGTCCAGTATTGCGAGTCGCATGGACATACGGCCTGCGTCATCAATGATGGTTGGCCACATCGTCGAAAACTGGCACGACCAGTAGTAGCGGTGGCCAGTTTGATCGCGACGGTCGCTGCATGCTAGCAGAGTACTGTAAACGCAAGTGGATCAACGAAACAGGGCAGCGAAATCGCTGCCCTGTACACGTTATGACCTATTTTCGACAGAGTAAGCAGCCAGTGCGTTGATGACGCAGGCCGTATGTCCGTGCGACTCGCACTAGAATTGAAATGGCTGTCTCTGCTGCTCTGTGTTAACTAGCCTGCGCCAAATTGAGTTTATTCACTACTTCAACGTAGTCCTTGGCAATATTCAGGATCTCTTTGTTGTAGTAGTCCATACGGAAGACGTCCTTCTTCGGCATTTGGGCGTCTAGCAACTGCTCTTCTTCCTCGCGCTGAGCATCCAACTCGGCCCGTCGCTTGAGAAACTGCTCGCGGTTCAACGACACGTAGTCTTCGTCTTTCTGCGCCTTGTACAGTGCAATCCGCTTGAGTAGACGGTCAAAGCCTTCCGAGTCTCGGATCCGAGCTACGCTCTGTTCCCGCAGTGTGGCCAGCAGCGAGCTATCGACCAGTCGATAATCGGTATGGCGCGCCTGTCGGACTTGGTCGTTTGGCAAAGCGAAATCCAAATCCGATTCGGAATTGTCAAAGCTGGCCGTGATGGCTGGTAAGACGATATCGGACATGACTCCTTGGCGCTGAGTGCTCTTGCCATCGGGCAGATAGAACTGCTGGATGGTGATCTTTAGTCCGCCCATTTCTCCTTCGCCATCGAACAACTGCTGCCCCAGATCCACCAGGCTTTGCACCGTTCCTTTGCCATGGGTGGCTGGGTCACCAATGATGATCCCGCGTTTGTAATCTTGAATGGCGCCGGCCAGGATTTCGCTGGCGCTGGCGCTTTCCTTACTGGTCACCACCACCAGTGGGCCGCTCCAAGCAACGCCACTCTTTTCATCGTCGTAGACCTGCACGCGGCCTCGCATGTCCTTGACCTGGACAACGGGTCCTCGATCGATAAACAAGCCCGTCAGGTTGATCGCTTCGGTCAAGCTACCTCCGCCGTTTCTGCTCAAATCCAAGACAACCACATCGACCGCGTCTTGTTTGAAGTCCGACAAGATTCGGCTGACGTCGCGCGTCGTGCTGCGGAAGCCCTTGGCATTGTTCCGGGCAGCTTCCATGTCCATGTAAAAACTGGGCAAGTCGATGTAGCCGACTTTGAAGCTTTCACCATTGGATTTGTTGCCGTATTCAACGATTTCGCTGCGGGCCGCACTGTCGTCGAGAGTAATCTTGGCTCGCACGATATCAATGGTCTTCATTTCGCCACCCGAGGCAGGCAAAACGCCCAATCGCACGAGCGTTCCAGCTTTACCGCGGATTTTGTGAACCACGTCATCCAGCTTCATATCGATCACATCGACCATCTCGCCAGACTCTTGGCCCACGGACACGATACGGTCGCCCGGTTTTAGACGCCCATCTTTGTCGGCTGCTCCGCCCGGAACGATGCTAGTCAGCTTGGTGTAACCATCTTCGCTGGTCAGCTGAGCACCGATGCCGTCCAGATTCAGGCTCATGATGATGCGAAAGTTTTCCAGCGTATCGGGCGACATGTACGACGTGTGTGGATCGAAACTGGTCGTCAACGCGGAGACATACAGTTCCAGCAGTTCGTCCGCGTCGGTTTGATGCCAACGACGTTTGATGTTGCGGTACCGGCGATGCAGTCGCTCTCGTGGATCCTCATTAGGATCACCGATCAAGACCGTGGCCGCGTCGCTCTGCTCCTTGCCGGCCGCTTTGTCCTTTTCAGCACGCAGTTTTTCACTTTCCAACACCAACATGCTGTACTTGATCTGCCGCCGCATTCGATCTTTGGCTTCGGCATCATCCTTGGGGTATTCAATAATGTCGCGATCAACCGGCAGTTTTTCGTCCAGCATAAAATCGTGCTCGGCGTCGATCTGCTCGTGAGCCATGGCAACTCTGCTGTCGACTCGCTGTAGGAAAACTTTGAACACCACGCGTGCGAAATCCATATTGCCCGCTTTGGCGAATTCGTCCAACCGCGTCTTATTGGCCTTGAACTTGTCCACGTCGCTTTGCAGAAAGTACAGCTTCAGCGGGTCTAGCGAACGCAGCATATGATCGAAGGCTCGCGAGGAAATCTCATCGTCCAGCGGATGCTTCGAGAAATGCTGCTCATCCATGATTTGAGCTACGGTCTTGACAATCAAACGATCCATCGGACGTGTAGACGTCATCACCTCCACGCGTGGATTGTCGTCGTCTTCGGCCAGGGCGGGCCGCGTGGTCAGCACGGCACCGGCAATCAGCCAGACACAGGACAGGAGGCACCAATAACGCCGCGTATGAATCGAGTTTTTCATCACAAGCCTACTTTCGAAGGATCAAATGCGGATGTCTATAGAAGACGGTTTTCTGAGCCGGAGATAACGATTTCCAGGACAAGGGTGAGTTTTTCAAACCTTGCTGTATAGAAAATGATACACACGGCGGCAACACGAATGTTGCCACCGACAGCGGGCTGTTGCACCGGCCAGCAGGGAAAAGCCCGGTTTTTTTGCTGCACCGTAACGGGAATACTCACCATGCCGCATGACCGCAGAGGTTCGCTGCGGAGTTTCGGCCCAGCGCTGAGATCGATGCCGGAAGCTTC
>JANQOL010000534.1 GCA_028289675.1 Pirellulaceae bacterium | reverse complement strand
CATTCACGGAGGCGATCGAAATGCCAGATTTGGCTAGACCAATATGGCGGAAGTAGGTGCGCGGCTCATTCCCGCAATGGGATGACCGTCTTTGGGCTGGCGGCGACCTGAACCGCACTTTCGGTGCAGGTTAAGCGTTCAATCCGGATGCAACGTCGCTCAAGTCCTTGATCGTCGTCGACTGCTCTTCTATGGCGGCGGCAATCGACGTCATGCGCTCCGAGACTTCGGTCGCACCTTCGTTGATGGTCTTGGACGAAGAGACCGCTTCGCTGACGGACTGCTGGATCTCGTTCACGGACTTTTCAATGTTGCTAGTCGCTTCCGCGGTCTGTCTGGCTAGTTCTTTGACTTCGTTGGCCACCACAGCAAAACCGCGTCCGGCTTCACCGGCCCGGACGGCTTCGATGGTGGCATTCAAGGCTAGCAGGTTGGTTTGATCTGCCAGCTCTTGGATCAGTGTTACTACGCGACCGATGGCTTGGCTGTTCTCACGCAGCTTGTGAACTGACGACTGTGTGCTGCGTGCGTTGGACTCGGTGTCCGTGGCCAGCGAAACCGTTTCGTTGACTCTCTGCGAGATCTCCTGAATGGTGTGCACCATCTGGTCGACGCTGTTGGCGACCGACGTGCCGGTCTCGGACATCTGCTTGCGAAGTGTGCACGTCTCAGTGATGTCTGCTGCGAACTTGACGACACGCAACGTGCCGTCGTGTTGCCGGATGGGATGGTAGGAGGCCTCGAGCCAGATTTCGCGGCCGGTGCGCGACACTCGCTGGAATTGTCCGCTGAAGCTTTCGCCGCTGCCCAATCGCTGCCAGAAATCGCGGTATTCTGGGGAATTGCGGAAGTCTTCCGTTACGAACATGCTGTGGTGCTTGCCAACGATGTCTTCCAGACGGTATTCGGTGGCGGTCAGAAAGTTCTGATTGGCATTCAAGATCGTTCCGTCGCTTTCAAACTCGATCACTGCTTGGGACCGGTCGATGGCGGCTAGGTGATCTTCATTGGCCAAACTACCGTGCTTGGCGTCCGTGATGTCCGTGGCGTACTTGACAATACGCGCCACGTTTCCAGAGTCATCAAGAATAGGAAAGTAGGCGGCTTGAATCCAGATTTCAGAGCCGTCCTTGCGGCGGCGTCGAAACTCGCCATCCGAGAACTGTCCCCGCCGCAGGCTCTGCCAGAACTTCTGATAGTCGACTCCAGTCGCTTCGTCTTCGAACACAAACTGGCGGTGGTGGTTGCCAACGATTTCGCCAAGCTGGTATCCAGTGGCGTCTAGAAAGAGTTGGTTGGCGGTTTGCACGATCCCATCGGAGTCAAACTCGATGACTGCCATGACGGATCGAATCGCCTCGGTCTCCGCTTCGGAGGCACTTCGCTGCACGGGAGTGGATTGGTCGACGGATCTGTCCGTGGATTGGCTACCCTTGGAAAGGAAACCTAACATGTCTCGGTACTCTACAAAGAAGAGAATCTACTTGGCGCTCCGAAATTGTGGAACTCACCGAGCAAAACGACAAGAAATTGATCGCTACTTTCCCCATTCTGCAATAAGCCAAGATGCCCCAATCCGCGTTAGTGTCGCCGTCGCTACAACCGCTAAAGGTGGCGCACTACTGAGCAAACGCGCGTGACGCCGATGAGATTGACTTCTTCGGCCGCAAGACTGGCACCAGATTAGGCAACCGAATGGCCGGATGATTGCAACGCGTCGATGGCAGATCGCAATTGTTCGCCAGGTACTAGCAAGTAATCGGTGTCGTAAGTCGAGATGACAAACACACTGATACCCGCGTGCGCCAACACATCAGTCAGCTTGGCCAACACTCCGATCAACGAGAAGTCCAAGGGGCCTTGAACTTGCAAACAGCGCCAGCCTGCCGAGTGTGGCACGCCATGCGGTATCGTTGCTTCCGCGCAGACGATAGACAGTTCCGTAGCCGTCCGAGTCACCGACACGAGTTCGCCCGTTGCCCACTCAGGTAGGGTCGCATCCGCGTTCAATCGGCCAACTGCGAAGGTTTCGCGTAACACCGTGAGCGAATAAGTGGTTGTCATGGCTGAATTGCACAACTACGAAGTTAGCTCACAGAGCTGTGTGATTGAGACGCCACGCTATACGACCGCGGCGGCGTCCGCATTAGCTTCTTGAGGGCTTTAGTGCGTTACGTCCTCTTCAATACAGTACAGATGTTGGGCGCCGCGCAAGAACATCTGCTTGCCGGCGATGGCCGGCGAGGCGTCAAACCGCTCTTCCAGGTAGTTGGTCGCCAAGACCTCGAACTTTTGAGATCGCTTCAACACGATCGTTGCGCCATTGCGGCCGGTGATGTAAACCCGCCCGGCACAGCCCACCGGCGATGCGTAGATATTGTTCAAATCTCCGAGTCGTTCGGGGCCGTAGAGGATCTGGCCCGTTTCCGCATCAAGACAGCGAAGGATGCCCGCGTTGGACTGCGTGAAGTAGAGCAATCCGTCGTAGATCAATGGCGACGGCACGTAGGGTGTGCCGCGATCCAAAGTCCAGCGAGTGCTGCTGGCACCGGACAGATCTCCTTGCCGGCCGAGCGGAAACGCGGCGGCCGCGTAGCCTTGATAGCCACTCATGCAAATTACGTAATCGCCGTCCAACACCGGACATGGCGTCACGTTGCCAGTCAGTCCGCCACACTGCCAGATGACGTCTCCGTTTTCCAAATCATAGCTGCGAACGAAATTCGTGGCCGCCGTAATGACCTGAGTCCGGCCGCTGTGTTCCACGACCAGTGGCGTTGCCCACGCGTTGTCTTCATCGCGGCTCTTCTTCCATTGTGTTTTGCCGGTCAGGCAATCCAAGACCTCGATGGAGCCGCGATGGCTGTGATCACGGACGAGTACCAGTTGCCCCGCATGCACCACGGGAGAGCAGCCCTCTCCCAAACTGGAACCCACCGCCGCTTCGCCCAACTGCCGTTGCCAAAGCTGCTGACCGTCCAGGGTATAGCACACCAGGCCCGCCGAGCCGAACCAACAATAGATTCGCTCGCCATCGGTTGTGGGGGACGCCGAGGCGAAGTCATTGTCCTGGTGCGTGCCCTCGTGCGGGATCTTAGTTGTGGCAGTGCGCCGCCAAAGTTCTCGGCCGGTATGCCGATCTAGGCACAGTGTCACAAAATCAAAGCTGGTGTTGGGACGCTTGATATTGAAGAAGTTCGTTTTGGGTTGATCTTCCGGATCCGGAATCGACGGGTCCTTCCGGCCTGTGTCGATCGCGGTCAACAGAAAAACACGATCGTTCCACACGATGGGCGTCGACGTGCCTTGACCATCGATCTCGACTTTCCATTTGACGTTTTTCTCCTCGCTCCAGGTCGTGGGTGGATTGGCCGTTGGCGATACTCCATTGGCGAGCGGGCCGCGCCATTGGTGCCAGTTCTCTGCGGGACCATCGCATACCGCCAGTTTGCTTGATACCAACAACAAAAGGCACAACGCCCAGAGGGTGCGCTGAGGACAGGGAATGGACATACGCGTTTTCCTAACAGACTAGTGTATCGAAGTAGCCACTGGTGATATCAGTCATAGATGTCCGTCGACTTGTTTAGGAGGCATAGGCCAAGAGGAGCACCGTGGCGATACCTTGCAGAAAGATAAATCCAATCACACTGAGAATCACGCCCACCAGGCCGAGGATCGTTCGTTTCCAGCCGCGCAGCTGAAACAATTGTCGCCAGGCTACAAATTGGTACCCGAAACTAAGCAACATGTAGATCGCCGTTATCGTGGCCATGCCGATCAATTCCAATCTGATGGCGGGAACCGTAACGATGGAAGCCAAATTCTGTAGGCCAAGGATGTAAGCGTTGGCTGCAACATGCTCCGCTACGTTCAATTGAGCGTGCCTGAAGAACAACCATGTAATCGCCGTGTTGACCGGTAGAGCCAACAAGAGAAAGACGTTCATCCACGTCAAGTTGATCTCAGCGACTTTAAGGCTGAGCGACGTGTCGAGCGCTTCCAAAGCGTGCTCGCAATTCTTGGCGAGAAACGAAGTAGGCGCCTGGTCACGCAACGTCATCAAACGCTCTCGGGTCTCTTCAACGACCGGTAATAGATCAGGTGCCTCAGAATCCCAGTCACGATCCATTCCAGATAAACTGGCGCCGCCGGAGAAATCCGCGCGCGGCATAAACAACACAAATACTGCCGTCACAATGGCGCAGGCCATGATCAAATACCGCAGTGGGTTGGTCAGCCGGTCGCGCTCGCCCTCGAGATAACTGCGGATAGTCCTTCCGGGCGAGCGTAGTAGACGCCAGCTGGTATGTGGTGATCCCTTCTCCCACGACAAAAAGGCCAGGACTTCGCTGAAGACATGCTGCAAGCTCAAGCGTTCAGACATAGTGTTCGATTCACCAGCCAGTCACTAACCTGGATTTGTAGAGTGCCAAAACAAATGGCGCGAAGTACTCGGATATGACCTTTACCAAGCGAAAGCACGATTGCGGCGACGCCAGCGATCCATCAATAGACCGTTTGGACGCAGTCAAGGCGCGGTCTTCAGCTCCAGCCAGTTGGCCATAATTCGAGTCACTTGCTCCGCTGCGTCTTGTTGAACAAAGTGTCCGGCTGTAGGCAGCGTAACGAGCGTCAAATCCTTGGCGACCCACTGCCAAGTGTCGTTTAGCGCACCGGGCAACAAGGCGGTATCTTGTAAGCCGTGGATCATCAATACCGAACACTGCACGGGTGGTAATTCGCCACTTGGCTGGTCGTAAGGCTCACGTGGGTAGTTGGCTTTATAGTAGTTCAACATGCCTTCGAATGACGAGCGATTGAACGCCTCGATGTATTTTGGCTTGGCAGCGGGATCCTTGACCCAAAAAGCGAGGTTTTCGGCCGTCATCTTCGAGGCAGCCTGATCGGACTGAAAATCTCGGGCGTAAGCGGACGCCTTACGTTGCTCTGGATTGTTGGCCAATTCGCGACGCAGGCCATTGAAGTGCGGTAGATTCAAGATGACTAATCGCTCGGTCATCTGCGGGTGCATCATCGCAAACGACCAGGCGACGGCTCCGCCCCAGTCATGTCCGATCACCGTTGCTCGCGTTTGTCCAAAGTGCTCGATGACCGCTTTAACGTCGCCAACCAGCTTGTCCATCGTGTAATGCTCGAGACCGTCCGGTTGCCCGCTCCGGTTGTAGCCACGCTGGTCAATCGCGACGACTTGAAAATGCTCGGCCAGAGTCGGTATCTGCGCCCGCCAGGTGTACCAGTAGTCAGGAAATCCATGGACCATCACCACCAGCGGCCCTTCGCCTTGAGTCACGTAGTGAATCTTGACACCACCGGAGTCGACGAATCCGTGCTCTCCCAAACTGGGCTCAGCGGTGTTTCCAGGTGATACCAACAACCATGTCACCAAGACAGACATCAGTGGAATCATTGTGCGGCGGACAATGGTCATTGCCATGCTCCATGAACGGGAAATTGACTGGAAGTACGAGCTCATGTTGGTGCGCGGCTCATTTTTAGCCGTGCCGGAACAGATGTTCGGACCACCTATTTGGCGAATCCTGAGTATTCGTTAAGTTGCAATTCGCGTTCCCAAGAGACCAAGTGAGCTTTCAGTTCCGAAACGACATCGGCATGTTCGTCGGCGACATCGTGTTGTTCATAGCGATCAGTTGCCACATGATACAGTTCCAGCTGACCGCCGCGCGATCCAAACAGCTTCCAAGGACCTTGGCGAACAGTAATGTACATGTCTTCGTAAGCTCGATAGCCAAACAGCGGTGCATTCCGATCGAGCGTTTCACCAGACTGCAGTATGGGCCAGATGGACTGTCCATCGATTCGGCCGAGATCAGCTATTTGTCCTCCGGCCATATCCACTAATGTCGGCAAGATGTCCAGAGTTTGGACCAGGCTGTCATTGACGGTATTCGGCTGAGTGACACCTGGGATATGGACCAACAAAGGGATCCGAGCGCTACCCTCGCACAATGGGTCGACTCGTTTGCTGCCGCGGAAGGGAGGGTTGGGAAACCAGCTGCCCTGGTCAGACAAGAACAGAATGGCGGTATGCTCGGCGATCCCCTCTTGCACGAGCGCCGACCGGATACGGCCTACCGCTTCATCCATGGCGGCCAGCATGGCCGCGTAATGAAGTTCGTTGCCCTCTAATCCTTCACGCCGAAAACGGGCCACCAGGTCGGGGCGCCCCACATGCGGTTTGTGGACGCCATAGAACCAATGCGAGATCATGAACGGTTGGTTGTCGTCGCTGGATTCGATGAGACGAATGGTCTCGTCAGCCAGCCGATCGGTTAGGTAGCCTTCCGCGTCATCAACGACGTCCGAGTCCTTAAAGAATGGCGGCAAGTAAGAATCGGGGTGGCCTAGGTTGGTGGTTCCAAATTGACTGTCGAATCCCTGGTGCACTGGGTGATATGGTTCGTGGCCCAAGTGCCATTTGCCAACAAAGTGGTTTTGGTAGCCCAGGTCACGAAGTGCTTCGGCGTAGGTACGGTGCTTGAGCGGTAGCCAGTTGCGACTGGGCACCTTGCCCGGATCGGACGGCCAACGGTTCCAAGCGGTCTCGGTGCGGGCAAACTCGTCGAAGTCGGCGTGTTTGGGGCTGGCCGGAATATGGCGTATGATCCTCAAACGAGCCGGGTGCTGGCCAGTCAGCAAAGCCGCTCGGCTGGGGCTACACGCAGGCGTGGGCACGTAGGCCTGCGTGAATTGCACGCCAGCCCGAGCTAATTGATCAACATGCGGTGTCGCGAACTTGGGATTTCGACCCTGGATATCCGTCCAGCCTAAATCGTCGACGAAGAACAGGATGATATTGCGCCTGGGCGGTACGTTCTCCGGCGTCGTGCCAGGCTGCTCGCCACTCAGCCCGCCAGGCGGCAGCAGACCAGTAAACAGCGATGCCGTCAGAGCCAGCTGCCGTAGGACAGTTGTTGGTCGCATGCGATTTATCCGAGGAACGAAGTCAGAGCGAGATGCGGGCCCAGGTTAGGCTTCGAACACTTCCGTCGCAAGCACTTCCGGTGGAAGTTCGATCGTTTAGCAATGTACGGGCCGCATGATCGCTATGCGGCTAGTTGGAGTTGGTGCCGGAATCGTCGTGGCGCAACACGGCCAGCCAATCGCGCGAACTGTCCGCCGGAGGTGTGCCCAAGTCGACTACCGAGCCACCCTGCACCGCCGCTTTGGAACCAACTTGCAGCGGTCCGCCCTGCCGTGGGTCGAACCAGTGCACTTGGAAGACACCACCCTGCCCCGTCAGGTCCAACCTCGGATTGGACGCCTGCTTGGCGAAAACCAGATACGTCTTTCCAGGATCGCACAAGCAGAAGACCGCTGGAGCGTCGACCAGGTTATCGGCATTGGTCATCTTCCAGAAAGCGATGTGGTTGTCGGAGAAGAACCTGAGAGCGACACTGCTTTGTCGCCACATTTCCTGGCGCACTCGATAATCTTGGCAAGTCAGGTCGCTGTGTTCGTGTTGGTAGCCAAAGTACCACTCCACGCCAGCACCGCCTGCCATTAGGTTGCCCCACAGCGCGTTTTGACGCGCTTGGTCGCGCGTTGGGTCATCGGCGTCCGGCAGCAACGAGTGCTGGGCGTCCCCAGGTTCGTCGCAAGCTACCACCCACGGTTTTCCGGCTTTGGCGGAGCGTCGCAAGTAATTCAACGTGGCTCCGTGAACATTCGCGAAGTCGGCGCGATTCGTTTGCAGCGAGAACCCGGTCAGCGCTGACGCATCACCGAGTAGGTCGTAGTGCTTGTTTCCGTTGTGAATCACGATGGGGTGTTGGTAAGGGTCGTGAGTCGCAAAGTAGTTGGCCCACTTGACCTTCTTGTCCGTGCTGACTTCGTTGATGTAGCCAACTTCTTCGCCGAGATTCCAATTCAGAGCCAGATGATGGCCAAAGCGAGCGATCAGTTCGCGATAGTACAACCGGCGCTGTGGTCCCAGGTGACCATCGTCTAGCAAGTTGACGTTTTCGCATTCTTGAGTTTTGAAGTGCAGGTGCATGCCTAGGCGCGTACCGTGCGCGAACACGATTTCCCACTGGTCCATGCGGGAGCAATCGAAGCGCTCGCGCTCCTCATAACTTGTGTAGGGAAAAACGTTACCATCATCCCCTTCGATGTTAAGGGTCAAAAAGGAGAACGCATTTAGACCTTGATCGGCCAAGTAGTTGATGGCTCCGATCAGGCCCTTACCCTTGCCATCTTGCCAGGTTGGATCCCCGGGCTGCCAATCTCGAACATGCGGTGCCCAGTCCTTCACCAGCTCATCTTTGTGCCCATCGGTCTTGAACTGGCCGTCGAAACCCCGATACGCAAGTAAGTTTTCCGGGGCATCAACACCGGCTTTCAAAAAGAACTGACCGCTGCCCACGAATTGCAAATGGTGTTTGCCCACGTATCTCAGGCAGCCTTGGCCGCGAAAATCGCGTCCCGTCTTGTTGGTCTCTAGTACCTCGAAGGATCCCTCCCGGCCATCCACCATTTCGACCGCGGCGCCGGCGCTGTCATCGTCCGCAATAGCCACTTGAGAACCACGACGAAAAGAAATCTTGTAGGTCCAGCGGCCAGTTTGGTCCGGGGCCAGGTGAGCCCGCCACTGGTTGCCGGAACTTGCACCGGACTGAGCCGCATTCCCGTCAGCCGCAAAGTAGCCCGGTACGCTGTAACTTGATCCCGATGCCGGGTGAGCGAACGTGACTTGCATACGGTAATCCAAGAACGGATTGGGGCTGGCGTCTTCCGCAGTTTCGGCGCCATCAATCGCCAGGGTGATTTTGTGCCAACGGCGGAGTTCGCCAGTTAGTTCGTCGGCGAATACGCCCGTCGATGCCATGCAGCCACCCATCAAAGCCGCCGCTACCATCGCCGCCAGTTTTTGCATTGCTGAGTCCTCGTGGATGAATCGGATGATTGTCTCGGCTGGTCGCACTGCATCGCCATGGGTCAGTTGCCACGAGCCGGCAGCACGAGCATGCTCTATATTCGTAACTCGCCGCACCTTGCGCGGAAAGGGGTTCCGCCCGTTTCAAGCGGACTCACACGTCTGACGCTTGCGAGTCCAGATGGGCGTTGCGGCGTTCGTCTAGCGCAGGGGCCGTCTTCGTTGGATTCGCAGTCGCTACAATCTCAGCTGTCACAAATTCCCGCCTCCGCCGGGCGTAAGCGTTAACTGGGACCAACCCTCCATGGCAGCGACCACCGTCAGTTATGCCTATCGCTATCCATTCGAATCTGCCGTCATGGATGAAGCGGCGCCCGCGCCGTCGATGCGCCTGGCCACCAGTTTGGAAGGAACGTCCGATGATCTATTCTTTGACGGTTCTTTAAGAAGACCAGCTTTGGTTGGCAAGTGTTTGACGGTGCTGTCGTCGATTGTGCGGACGCGGTTCTACCAACCGCTCGATCCGATGATGCTGGATCCCGTGGTCACCAGCGGTGGCGGTATGCTCAGATTTGAAGGATTCAGTAGTTGCTGCGGGGTCTATGCCCGCGTCGACTTGACTCCTAAGGCGTTTGACACGGAGCTGCGCGGAAAAGGAACGACGAACGTCGACTTTAACGACTCCATGAGAACGGCATTACGCCGACTGTCCGACACCGATGAAACGCAATTGCAAGTTGGCGGGGAGGGCGTCACGCTCCGGACCGAGAGCGACAAGATCGTCGAGCGGAAAGTCAAGTTGCCGGTTCGCTGGATCAAGGGCTTTTGCGAAGTACAAGCCTACCAGCCGCGAATGGTTCCGTTCTTTGAACTCGACGCCAACGACTGCCGTACGCTTTTTCGATCTTTGCCCACTGGCGCGCAAGCCAAGCGGCCTGTCCATATCACACGCGCCGGACGAACGATGCGGCTAGCGTCGAGACCGCAACGTGGCTCGGTGCAACTGGAGGGGGCGGATCGCGTACGCGTTTTACAGCCGTTGATCCCCTACGCCAAGCAGCTGAAGATTTGGTACGACGAAGACGCGCATACGAGCGGATGGGAATTGGAATTCGAAGTCGGGCGGATACTTGTGCTGGTGAGTCCCGAGTTGAACCGCGGGTTTAGCGGCGAGGGGCAAATGCTGTCGCGCTTAGCGACCGGCAATTGGCAAACGGCCATGCCGACAGTGGCTGATTCGTTGAATTGGCAAGCACGGATTGACATCGCCGACGTCGGCCGCGGGAGCCAGCTGAGTGAACCGGAGATAGAATCCGCTTTGGCCATGCTGGGAGCTCGTGGACTGGTCGGATTCGATCTATCCAGCGGCCAGTACTTTCACCGAGTCTTGCCGTTCGACATCGATAAAGTCGAACAGCAACAGCCACGGTTGGTGGCTGCGCGAAAGTTGGTCGCAGCCGGCGGAGTCAAGTTGTTTGAAGATACTCCAGACGGGCCCAACTACCAGGTAGCTGGCACCGACGTGGAACACTTCGTACGTCTTCGTGCCACAGGAGACCGCTGCACTTGCCAATGGTTCAATCGCTATCAAGGGGGACGCGGACCCTGTAAGCACATCCTGGCTGCCAGAATCGTGGCCGATGGCGAGGATAGCGCGATCGTACGCCAGGTTTCTAGGCAGGAGACGGTCGATTGAGTTTGGCAGACGAGGTTCGAACGCCTGACGGGTTTTTGCGACTGTTGCAGCATAGCGAGCCGCAGGAATTTGCGGAGTTAGTCCGTGAATTCAATGACGCCGATCGCCGCAAATCGTCCAAAGTTGCGCAGGACCACGCCAAGCAACTGCGCGCGGAAGAGCGCAAGGCGACCTCGCTGACCGGGCTCTCGCCCACGGAAATGATGCGTCGCATCCAGGGCCGCCACGAGCGGAAGAATGTGGCCCTAGCCGCCGCGCATCTCGGGTTGTTGGCAGTTGCTCCCAAGTCGGCGAACATGTTTCCGCTGCCCAGTGCACGTTCGCCGTCCGAAGCTTG